>JALQTV010000177.1 GCA_023268675.1 Saprospiraceae bacterium
CAACTATAGCTTTGTCTTTCATCAGTCGGAAGTGTTTTTCCGAGATGATGTCTTTGTTGCCGGTAGCAGTCACGATGATGTCTGCACGAGGGATGGCATTTACCATTTTGGTCACTTCGAAGCCGTCCATAGCAGCCTGAAGGGCACAAATGGGGTCGATTTCGGTAACGATTACGCGGCAGCCGGCACCTCTGAGGGAAGCTGCTGATCCTTTTCCTACGTCGCCATAACCTGCCACTACTGCTACTTTTCCTGCCATCATCACGTCGGTAGCTCTGCGGATTGCATCCACGCAAGATTCTTTACAACCGTATTTATTGTCGAATTTTGATTTGGTAACCGAGTCGTTGACGTTGATTGCAGGCATGGGAAGTGTGCCTTTTTTCTGGCGCTCATACAAGCGGTGTACGCCGGTAGTAGTTTCTTCGCTGAGACCGTTGATTCCTTCTACCAATTCGGGGTGATTGTCCAGAACCACGTTGGTCAGGTCACCTCCGTCATCGAGGATCATATTGAGGGGTTTGCCGCCTTCAAAAGCGAAAAGGGTTTGTTCGATGGCCCACCAGAATTCTTCCTCGTTCATGCCTTTCCATGCATAAACAGGAATTCCGGCAGCGGCGATGGCAGCAGCTGCGTGGTCCTGGGTAGAGAAAATATTACAAGAAGACCAGGACACTTCCGCTCCGAGTTCGATCAGCGTTTCGATCAAAACAGCTGTCTGGATAGTCATGTGCAGGCAGCCGGCAATACGGGCACCAGCCAGGGGTTTGGATGCGCCGTACTGTTCTCTTAGTGCCATCAAACCGGGCATTTCAGCTTCTGCCAGTTCGATTTCCTTTCGACCCCAGTCGGCCAGTGAAATATCCTTCACTTTGTACCCGATATTCGATTGAACGTTTTGCATGTATTGATATTTGAGTTTTATAAAATCGCGGCAAAGTTAAGGCATTACCAGTTGTTTTACTAATATTTATCAGGCAATTAGGAGCTTCTTTTGAGCGTGGATCGCGCAAAAGGGAGGATTGTGAGGGCGGGGGCGTGTTTTTGTATGATTGTGCGCCTTCGGCAAAAAAAAAGCCTTCCCTCAAATGAAGGAAGGCCTTGTATCAAAGTATCATCCATTTACTTTTCCCACCATACTTTTGTGGTGATTTCATCCGGACCTTGCCTGCTGATAGCAGCCTGTCTGTTGGAAGCATTCAAGGCTTCTTCTTTGGAAGGATATTCAAAGCGGCTTGGATAAGTGCTATAGAAAGCATCCGGGCCGGGTTGAATGGTGGATGGAAATCCTGTTCTGCGGTATTCGATGAATCCCTGGAAGTCGGTGTAAAACAAAGCCAGGTATTTCTGCTGCATGATGCGGTCGAGGGTGTTGTTGTACGCACTTTCGGGAGCAGTCAGGTAACCTGCTGGCAATTCGATGCCCCAGTAAGTGATGGCAGCACTTACTCCTTCGTTGTACCATTGTCCGGCATCAGCAGAGATCCATCCGCGGAAAGCTGCTTCAGCCATGATGAAGGCTACTTCTGAATATTGCATCAGACGAGCTTCATTGGAGTTGGAAGAAAAGAAGAAATAATCACTGTTGAATTTAGAAAGGAAGGCATCGCCTCCTTTGTAGATGTAAGCCGGACCGTCCACGATGCCATTTTTCATCCCGGAAATTTCAGGGGTACCCGCTGCAACTGAGTTGGCAGTAGGGTCAGCCCAAAATTCCAGACGAGGGTCATTGAAACTGCGCAGCACGCCTTCAACGGTTTCGCTGATTCGGTACTCGTTGTAAGAGCCAGAACGATAGGTGGACTCTTCCGTGATTGGGTGTGCATTGGGTCTGGCAGCCAGGTATTTCAATACGGCATTGTCATCGTTGGAAGTCATCACCGGATATTGTGTGGCATTGGCTACAATTTTGCTGATTTCGGCCTGTGCTGTAGCTGGTTGAACCTTGCTGAGGCGCATGGCTACCCGCAAGCGGAGGCTGTTGGCAAATTTTCTCCATTTTGCAAGATCCCCGTTGAAAACAATGTCACCTTTGATGTTGGGAAGATAGCTTGCACCCAACAAGCTGTTGGCTTGGTCCAGATAATCCAGCAATTGGGTGTAAATCTCTTCCTGGCTGTCATAGGCAGGCGTGTAAATGGGTTCGTCCGCAGTAGCTGCTGCCGCTTGAGAAAAAGGAACATCTCCCCACATGTCGGTAAGGATTTGTCCGATCCAGGCTTGCATGATCAATGAAACAGCCTCATAACTGTTGTGTGATTTGATCTGCGCAATGCTGCGAAGTTCTCGGGCATCTCTCAGCGAAAGGTAGAAACTGTTCCAGGTACCTGATTGGTCGCCCCAGTTAAATAAGTCAAATTCTGTAAATACTATTCTAGCACCATATTGAGCCATCAGGTTGCCTTCGCTCCATGCCGAACCTACCATGTTGTTGATGGCGTTGCGTTGGATATTGGTCAATAACAGTTCGGGGTTGTTTTCAATGCTCAGGGCTACGTCCGGGTTGTCGTTGCTTACGTCAAAGGTATCGCAAGCACCTACAGCCAGAACCAGTACTGTTAGCAATAGGATATTTTTTACAATATTTTTCATGGTTTGATTTGATTTTGAATTAGAAATCAACTTTTACGGAGAAGCCTGCACTGCGGGCAGAAGGAACCGTTGCGTCTTCTACACCCGGTACAAATCTTCCGCCGCCAAATGACAATAGTTCTGGGTCGCCGTGGTTGAAGTCTTTTGCCCAAAGGAATAGGTTGTTTCCGATCAGGGATAAGGTTACTTTTCTGATAACATTCGAGTTGAGAACCGTTGAAGGAATTTCATAGCTCAATCGGGCCTCGCGAAGTTTGATGAAAGTAGCGTCGTACAAGCCCTCTGTTTCGTTTTGACGACGGTAGCGGTTGTTGTGGTAAGCATTTGCTGGTACGATCACATCGTTTTGAGCATAGGTCACAGATCCGTCGGCATTGGTGATTTCTTTTACGCCATCACCGATGATCCCGTCGGTATAGGTAACTCCTCCGGATGTGTAGCTGAGGCCTGAGTCGTAAATCCCCGGGTGAGCACCTCCAAATTCAGGTTCTCTGCCCCAAAGGGTTTCTACTACGTTACCGGAAGTAGCGGCAATCAAGCGGGTAGCAGACAACAAATCTCCCCCCTGGCGATAGTCAAACAAGAAGCTCAGGGCGAAATTTTTATAACGGAATTCGTTGGTGACGCCGAGCATGAAGTCGGGATTGAAGTTTCCGATTTTGCGCAAGGTGTTGTCTTCCTGTACCAAGCCGTTTTTGAAGATCACTTCTCCATAGTATGGACTGTTGGGATCACTGACGGTTTTCAGACCGGTACCCCACATGTCGCCAAGAGAACCGCCTTTTTGTGCTACAAGAGTGATTCTGTTGCCTCCATAGACATATTGATCCACCCCTTCAGGAAGTTCGAGGATCTCGTTTCTGTTCAAGGAGAAGTTAAATAGGGTGTTCCACTGCAATTTTTTGTCGGAAGACAAAGGAGCGATCCCTACCAATGCTTCAATACCATAATTTTGGATTTTACCTGCATTGATTAGTCGGGAAGTCTTGCCCGAAGTAGCCGGCAATTCGATGCCAAGGATTTGGTTTTCTGAAACAGTGCTGTAGTAAGTGACGTCAAAGTTCAACCTGTTTTTAAACAATCTCACATCGGCACCAACTTCAAAAGATGTTTGAAGCTCAGGCTTCAGATCGAGGTTTGGAAGGTTGTTGGATGGAGATGCAGTAGCATTGGTTCCGAAAGGTGTACCCCCAAAAAGGAAAGGGTTGGCCAATTGGAAGGGCGATGCATCGCTCCCTACCTGTGCCAATCCAAGGCGCAATTTGGCGAAAGAAACCGGACTGCTTACAGGTATATCAAACAAGTCTGTCAATACAGTACTCAAAGATACGGATGGGTAGAAGTAAGAATTGTTGTCAGTTGGAAGGGTACTTGACCAGTCATTTCTGGCAGTAAGGTCCAGGTAAATGGCATTTTTCCAACCGATTTGTGCGAAAGCGTACAAGGAGTTGATTTGTCTTTCCGGCCTGTCAATGGATTGTACCAGCGGTCCATTGGCATTGGTGAATGAGTAAACTTCAGGGATCAGCAAACCATTTGCTGCAAGTGCATTAAAGTGGTTCTTCTGAATCATGCGGTTGCCACCGGCATTAGCAGAAATAGATAGGTTGCTGCCGAAATCTTTGCTGAAGTTCAACAGGAAGTCAAGATTGGTTTCATTGAAGTTGATCTTGTCTTCTCTGTATTGTCCGGTAGGGAAACGCTGGGTTGAATAGGCACGCTTGATGAAGCGGTATTCTGAGAAGAAGTCCGTACCTCCGCGAACCATCAGATTCAGGTGTGGCGTGAATTTGTAAGTAGCAGATACGTTACCAATGATGCGGTCTTTTTGGATGCCATTGGTGTTTTCATACATGGTAAAGTACGGGTTATCGTGGTAGTTGTAATTGTAGTTGAACTGTTGGAAGCCTTCAAGGCCTCTTTGCCAGTATTCTCTCAAGGAACTTATACCTACGTTTTGTCCCCACCAGATAAACAAATACATAACAGACTCTGTACCGTAACCATTTACCGGTCGGTTGTCAGAATCGGTTCTGATGTAATTTGATTTGGCAGAGATACTTAGTTTGTCAGATAAGTTGTAATCCCCTGATATCGCTACGGTATTTCTTCTCAAGTCTGTATTTGGAAGCATTCCCTTGTTGTCGAAGTTGGTATAGGATACGCGGAAGTTTCCATTGTCATTACTGCCATAGAAAGATACGTTGTTGATGGTGGTGCGACCAGTTTCCAGGAAGGAGGCTACCGGATCACCCGGATCTGTGAAGGGAGTAGGAGTGATTGCTCCTCTTCGCGACAAATCGCCTCCACTTGGTCCCAGGATAAAGTCCAGACCGTGTACATCGCCACCACGAAGGCCATTCGCAGTAGGGGAATTGTGTTGTGCGATCAGACGTCCATCGAGTCTTGGACCCCAACTTTCGTCCACCCCATCGAAAGTACCGTTGCCATAACCATCCACGAAGCCAAACTGGAAGTTTTTGCCCTGGCCATATTCGCGCTGGTATTCAGGTCCGGCAAGCATGCTCTCGTAGGTGGTTTTTGAGTGAACACTTACTCCCAGTCCTTTTTTATTTTTACCACTTTTGGTAGTGATGATTACAGCCCCGTTGGCAGCACGGGAACCGTAAAGGGCAGTTGCATTGGCGCCTTTCAACACGGAGATGCTCTCGATGTCATCTGGGTTGATGTCCATGGCACCGTTACCGAAATCCAGGTTCATGTTGCTGGCGATGCCTTTTGTGTTGGTTCTGGTGTCAGTGATGTTGTTGATGGGAGTACCATCCACCACAAAAAGAGGTTGGTTGTCACCACTCATGGAAGTGTAACCACGAATCACTACACTGGCAGATTGACCGGCACCGGCTCCGCTGCTCACAACCTGTACACCTGCGGTACGGCCGGCAAGAGAACTCACCATGTTAGCGCCATTGGCAGCGGCAATGTCTTCCCCACCAATCTCCTGAACGGCATATCCCAGTGCCTTTTTTTCACGGGCAATACCGAGGGCGGTTACGGTTACTTCATCAAGACCTAGCGCAGACTCTGCAAGGGTGATGGTAAGCAAGGTAGCAGAAGTCACTTCTACTTCCATAGGGGAGTATCCTACATAAGAAACAGAAAGCACCGCAGGAATACTTTCCACACTGATTTCGAACATGCCCTCAAAGTCTGTTACTGTGCCTTTGGAGCTGTTCTTTTCAAGGATGGTCGCACCAATCAAAGGTTCTGATTGGGCATTGATTACTTTACCGCTGATTAGTTGTTGTGCATCTACGTGAGTGTAAAGCGCAACCAAAACCAGAGATAAGATTAAACGACTGATGTACAGATGTTTAAACATGAATGGTTGTTTTGGTTAATGAAAGCTCAAAACAACCATTTATGCTTTAAGTACATGCTTTGTTTGCTTTAAGAAAGGGTTAGTTATTTGATGATAAATCCAAGGAATTTAATTTTTTTGTTAATTTTTGTTTAAA
>JALQTV010000178.1 GCA_023268675.1 Saprospiraceae bacterium
GTCCTTCTGACCACACTTCCTTCTACCTCCAGGATATTCCGGTATTGCATTTCTTTACCGGCCAGCACGAACAATACCACAAACCAGAGGACGATGCTACCCTGATCAATTACATTGACATGCTGGACATCACCAATTACATCATTGCGCTGGTAGAAGATTTGGATACGGCAGGAAAAATTGCCTTTACCAAAACCAAAGACGAGCAGGAGACAAAAAGAGGCGCTTCTTACAAAGTTACCCTTGGAGTCATGCCTGATTATGTCTTCAGTGGCGAGGGCATGCGCATCGACGGGGTGATGGATGGACGCGCAGGAGCAATAGCGGGGATGCAAAAAGGAGATGTCATCCTTAAAATAGGAGATACCGAAGTGGCTGACATCTATGGCTACATGGAGGGCCTCAGCAAATTTAATCCCGGTGACAAAGCCGTAGTGGTCTTCAAGCGGGGAGAGGAAATCATTGAAAAAGAAGTTACTTTCAACTAAGATAATCCATGCCCCGGAGAGCGCTTTTAAGCTTTCTTCGGGGCTTTTTTTTGGCGCAGCCTAAATCACCCTTTTAACTTTACAAATAAGCAAGATGATGAGCAAGCAAACGATGTTCCGCAGCTCCCTGGTGGCAGTGACTGCAATTGCCCTGCTTGGGGCTTGTGGCAAAACTGCCGAGAACAATGAAACGAACGAAACAAGTTCAGCACCCGTCAGCTCCGAAGCGGGAATTACCCTCCCTGCCGGTTTCGAAGCACAAATTGTCGCCGATGAGGTGGGAAAAGCCCGCCACCTCACCGTCAGAGACAATGGTGATGTCTATGTGATGTTGGACAAAATTGACGAAGAAAAAGGAGGAGGCATAGCCGGCCTTCGCGACAATGACGGAGATGGCAAAGCGGACGAAATCGTTTATTTTGGCAAACATACCGGTACAGGAATTGAGATCCACAATGGCTACCTTTATTATGCTTCTGATACTTCTATCCACCGCTACCAACTGGATGATACCGCCCTTCAACCGACGGGTGAAGCCGAACAAATAGTCGGTGGACTGCCCTTCCAGGGCACTTACCACGCAGCCAAACCCTTCGATTTTGACGGAGCGGGCAATCTCTACGTGAATGTAGGAGCGCCTTCCAATGCCTGTCAGGAAAAAGACCGCGAAAAGGATTCTCCAGGTATGGATCCCTGTCCACTACTGGAAAAGCAAGGCGGAATCTGGCAGTTTAAGGCAGACGTACCCGGTCAGACTCAGGACAAAGACGGAAAGCGCTATGCCAGCGGCATCAGAAATGCCGTAGCGCTTCACTGGAACCGGGAAGTCAATTCTCTTTATGCCCTCCAGCACGGACGGGATCAGTTGAATTTCTTGTTCCCTGAGATGTACAACGAACAGCAATCTGCCGAACTCCCTGCAGAAGAGTTTCTGAAAGTGACCGAAGGAGCTGATTTCGGATGGCCTTATTGTTATTTCGATCAATTTCAAGACAAGAAAATTTTGGGTCCCGAATACGGCGGAGATGGTAAAATTCAGGAGCGTTGCGAAGGTAAAGACAGGCCCATCCTGGCCTTTCCGGGCCACTATGCTCCCAATGATCTGATCTTCTATCGTGGGGAGCAGTTTCCGGCATCTTACAAAAACGGTGCTTTCATTGCTTTCCACGGTTCCTGGAACCGTGCACCGCTGACCCAGCAGGGATACCATGTCGTTTTTGTGCCTTTTGAAGGCGATATGCCCTCCGGTGACTGGAAAGTTTTTGCCGATGATTTTGCAGGCGTAGAACCCATTGTGAGTTCACGAGACGTGTTTCACCGCCCTTGTGGCCTGGCGGAGGGCAGCGACGGATCACTTTATGTAGCGGATTCCAAGGTGGGTAGAATTTACCGCATTTATTACAAAGGATAAAAAACCAATATCATGGGATCATCCTTTGTCTTTCAAGGCTTTCATGCCATAACTGTTTGCTGGATCGTCCGGCAGCTGTAAATATCCCGGTGGATATTATCTTCGAACAAGGAAAAGATGTTTTGGGGCTGTAGGCCCTTGTTTTACTATACCAACGAAAAACTCAACGTATGCGCACAATCAAGCGCCTGTTGTTCCTGCTGGGAGCAACAGGCTTCCCCCTGTTTATGATGGCTCAGCTTCCGCAGGGCCTTTCTTCCGGATTCAAATGGAGAAATGTAGGACCTGCCAATATGGGCGGTCGGGTAGTAGATATCGAAGCCCACAACAATGACTTTACCCACGTTTGGATGGCAACCGCTTCCGGTGGAGTCTGGAAATCAGAAAATGCCGGCACCAGCTGGACTCCTGTATTTGATCAATACGAGACCGCTTCTATTGGGGACCTGGCCGTTTTTCAGGCCAATCCTTCCATCGTCTGGGTGGGTACCGGCGAGGCCAATAACCGCAACAGCACTTCCTGGGGCAATGGTGTGTACAAGACCACCGATGGCGGAAAAACTTTTTCTCCGGTGGGTCTGGAAAATACCCATCACATTTCCCGTATCGTCACGCACCCGGAAGATGCCGAAGAGGCTTGTGTTTGTGCTACAGGACACCTCTGGGGATATAGCGGAGAGCGGGGTGTTTTTAAGACCACCAATGGAGGCAAAAGCTGGGAAAAACTGACCAATGGACTGCCCAGCCCTACCGGCAGAATAGGCCTGGATATTTACCGCAAAAATCCCAAAATATTGGTGGCCCTGGTAGAAGCGGAACAAACGGATGACCTGACCCGGCCCGGTTCAGGCCTCTACCGCTCAGAAGACGGTGGCAAGTCCTGGCAATATACCAATACTTACAACAATCGTCCTTTTTATTACAGCCAGGTACGCATCAACCCCCACGATGATCAAAAAGTGTACTTGCTAACCACCCGGTTTATGGTATCTGAAGACGGAGGAACAACCCTGCGCAATGGCAGCGAGGACCAGGAAGTCCATGGAGATTTTCACGCTATGTGGCTGGATCCTTTGCATCCTGAACGGTATTATCTGGGAGCAGACAAGGGCATTTCTCTTACCCATGACCACGGAGAACATTTTACCCTGCTGGACAACCTGGCAATCGGGCAGTTTTACCGCATCGGAGTGGACCACCGGGATCCCTATTACATTTATGGGGGCTTGCAGGACAATGGTACTTTTGCTGTAGCCAGTTTTTCGCGGGACATCCGCGGCATACTCAGCGATGCCAACTGGAAACTGCACTGGGGCGACGGGCAATTCATCCAGATCAATCCCCATGACTGGAAAAAAGTCTTCAGTTCTGCCGAAAATGGCAGTTATTACCGCTACAATTCCCTGACTCGCAGCATTGAAAACATCAGCACGGATGTACTTAAAATTTTGAATTACGAACAGGCCATTCCAGCCTCTGAGCGCAGGGGAGGAGAAGAATTTCGCTTCAACTGGTCCGCACCCCTGGTCATGTCTCCCCACAATCCTGCTACCTTATATGTAGCCGGCAACCGTGTTTTTCGATCCACTGACGAGGGAGAAACCTGGGAAATCATCAGCCCGGATCTGAGTACCAACGATCCTGTCAAGCGCCAAACCGGCACGAGTGGAGGGATCACCCTGGACAATACCGGAGCAGAACACCACTGCAGTGCGACGACCCTCTCCGTTTCTCCGCTTACCGAATCAATAGTTTGGGTGGGAACAGACGATGGCAACGTACAGGTAACCCGCAATGGCGGGCAAAAATGGGAAAATGTACGGGCTGCAGTGCCGGATGTACCGGAAGGAATCTGGGTCAGCCGCATTGAGGCCTCACATTTTGATCCGGCAGAAGCCTTCCTGACTTTTGACGGCCACCGCTCGGACTTGTTCCAGCCCTTTGTTTTCAGGACTTCTGACTATGGCAAAACGTGGACCAATATCAGTACCACGCTGCCTGAAAATGAAGTAGTTCGTGTGATCCGGCAAGATCTGAAAAATCCCAATTTGTTGTTTATCGGTACCGAGACGGGCATATTTATCTCTCTCGACAAAGGAACTTCCTGGGAGCGTTGGATGCCCGGCATGCCTACCGTATCAGTCTATGACCTGGTCATTCATCCCCGGGACAATGACCTGATTGCAGGTACTCACGGACGGAGCATCTGGGTGATGGACGACATCACTCCTTTGCAACAACTCAGTGAGGCTGTAATAAAACAGCCGGTATATCTTTTTGAGCAACGCCAGGCTACCCTTTGGGAAAATGTAAGCAGGGGAGGACAGCGCGGACATTTCTGGTTTGCAGGCGAAAATCCTTCTACCATTAAGCCCGCTTCAAGTTTGCCAAGAGCAAGATTCGATAATTCGGCAGAAATTACGTATTATGTAGGATCAGGGGCGCCTGCGCAAGCTACGCTGCACATCCGGAGCCTGGATGGCCGCCACACGCTCAGTCAGTCGCTGGAACTCAGCCCCGGCATCCATCGCTGGAACTGGGATCTGCAATTTGATGCACCCAATTACACCCCGGAAGAGCAAAAACAATTGTCGTATTACGTGCAAAAAGGATTGGAAGTATATGGGGATGAAAGTAGGTTTGCCAGAACGGCAGAAAGGTTGCAACAAGCGAAAAATGCTGCCGGGCAGAGACGGGTGGTTCAGACCTTGCTCAACAGCTATCCGGCACTGGGAATACCCGAGACCCTCGGCACTCCCGTAGCTAAAGAGGGGGTTTATCAGCTGACCCTGACTGCCGGCGATCAGTCCTGGACCAGGAATCTTCGCATACGCAAAGATCCTTTGTTGGAAGGAAAACCATAAGTATTTTCAAAACATTCGATAAAACCAAAATTGATCAACATGCGAAAATTGACTTTATCTCTCGTGTTTTTCTCACTCATGCTGGGTACAGCCTTCGGACAGATGGATGTATCGGCTGTGATGAAAAACATGGAATGGAGACCTATCGGACCGGCCAATATGGGGGGACGGGTAACCGATATTGATGGCATCCCCGGAGATCCTTCGACTTTTTATGTCTCGGGTGCAGACGGTGGCATTTTCCGTACAACCAACGGAGGGGTTACTTTTGAAGCACTCTTTACCGACCAGCGAGCCTATTCAGTAGGAGCACTGGCCATTGCTCCTTCGGATCGCAATGTGTTATGGCTGGGTAGTGGGGAAGGAGATCCCCGAAACAGTGTCGGTTATGGAAATGGCGTATATCGTTCCACTGATGGAGGAGACAGCTGGCAACATCTCGGACTGGAAGGCACTGAAAGGATCAAACGCATTGTCGTGGATCCCAAAGATCCCGATGTAGCCTGCGTCTGTGCTCTTGGCAAGGAATGGGGCGCCAACGAAGACCGTGGGGTTTTCAAGACGACAGATGGTGGCAAGTCCTGGAAAAAAGTGTTGTACATCGACGAAGACACCGGTTGCTCAGACCTCGATATGGATTTGTCCAATCCCCGCATCATGTATGCCGGGATGTGGACTTTCCGCCGCAAACCCTGGCGTTTTGATGACGGAGGAAAAGAAACAGCCGTTTATCGCACCAAAGATGGGGGAGAAACCTGGGAAAAAATAGTGAAAGGTTTGCCCGATGGCCCGATGGCTCGTATCGGGGTAGCTGTTGCACAAAGCCAGCCCAACACGGTTTATATGATTACCGAATTTGCAGACATGCAGGGATCGCTTTTCCGTTCGGATGACCGCGGTGAAAATTGGAAAGTTGTAAACAAGGACCCCAATATCAATTTCCGGCCCTTTTACTACAGTGACATCAGGGTAGATCCTACCAATCCGGAAATCCTGTATTCCCTGTCCGGCCGATTGATGAAATCCATGGACGGTGGGAAATCTTTTGAAACCATTGCCCGTGATGTCCACGGTGACCACCAGTCTTTTTGGATAGATCCACAAAACCCCCGACGGTTGTTGAGTGGAAGCGATGGGGGTTTTCAGGTGTCCTACGATCAGGGAACTACCTGGGATATCATCAACAACATAGAATTGTCTCAGTTTTACCAGTTAAATGTAGACAATCAGGATCCCTACAATGTATATGGAGGTTTGCAGGACAACGGTACCTGGGTAGGGCCAAGCAACTCCCTGATGGCA
>JALQTV010000179.1:0-2276 GCA_023268675.1 Saprospiraceae bacterium
TCGGTCTGCTTATCCAACGACAAACTAAGGAAGTGCTCCAATGTTTGTTCTTGTATCTCACGAACAAAACGCTTTCTATCTTCACTTAGCAAATAAATAGGCCAGTCCGCTATATTCGGCATGACATGAGAAGGAATAGAACTCTTTGCAGGCATATTCAAGTTGGTTTGCTACAAGCGGGAAAGATAGTAAAAAATGCGCGGATGGCTGGAATTAAATTACAGGTCCTCAGCTGAGAATTTTTCATTGATTTCCATGATGAAATCTAGAACTTCCTCTCTACCTGTGCCCATGTTGGCTGAAGTCACAAATTCCCTTGGCAAAACTTCCCAATACTCCAACAGAGCTTGGCGGAAGGCTGTTATGTTAGCTTCGACTTCCTCCGCTTTAGATTTGTCAGCTTTTGTATAAACCAAAACATAGGGAACCATCATTTCTCCCAAGCGATTGATGAAATCAATGTCAATTTTTTGAGGGGGGATGTTGACATCTATCAAAACAAAAGCAGCCTGAAGATTCCATCTCTTTGCAAGATAGTTTTCTATCATGCGCTTCCATTGAGCTCTTTTGCTTTTGGAAATTTTAGCGTAGCCATAGCCAGGAAGATCAACGAGGTACCAATTGTTATTGATGTGAAAATAGTTAATCATCTGTGTCTTACCCGGTTGTCGGGAAGTAAGTGCCAAATTTTGCCTCTGGCACAACATATTTATAAGCGATGATTTGCCTACATTTGAACGTCCGATAAAGGCATACTCCGGTTGACTCACCTCAGGACACTTCTCTTCGGAAGGGAAACTTCCCTTATACGCTGCATGAATGATTTGATATTTTGCCCCCATAACTTCTACTATTGCTTCGAAATTAACAGTAATTTAGGACTTTTGGTTGATCTATAACATTTTTATCTGATAATATGGGGGTAAGTAGGACGTTTTAGCATCCTATCAGAAATCTATTTCATTAATTATACCTACCTTATGAAAAGACTACTTGTTCTATTGTTTTTATCCGTTTTTGCCCTTTCAGGGCTTCGTGCTCAGATCAAACTGGGAGTAAAACTTGGCGGCAGTACCACCAGTCTCAATTCATCAGATATTAGTTTGTTTGACCAGGGGGGATTTAAAGAACTCGAACTGGCCCTCAGAGATGCTAAATATGGTGTTCATGGTGGATTTTTGGTTCAATTGAAACTGGGTGGATTCTTGCTCCAACCGGAATTCCTCTTTAATTCCAATAAAGTAGATTTTGAGGTAACCGATGTTAATACCCTTGTTAGCCAAATAAAATCTGAGCAATACCAGTACTTGGATATTCCCGTCATGCTTGGGATGAAGCTCGGCCCACTGCGCCTCATGGCAGGGCCTGAAGCTCATGTTTTCCTGGCCAATACTTCCGGATTGTTTGACTTTGACGGATACAAACAAGATTTTGAGGCACTTACCCTTGCCTGGCAGGGTGGCATTGGGCTCGACCTATGGAACATCATGCTGGATTTGCGTTATGAAGGCAACTTAAACAACTTTGGAAGTCACATAAACTTCAAAGGCAACTCATACAGCTTTGATCAACGCCCATCACGATGGTTGTTTTCTGTAAGTTTCCTGCTTGGCAGATAAAATTTAAACAACCCGTACAACCCTTTTTCAGGCACCGGACTCTTTGAAAATAAACGAGTCCGGTTATTATGCCATTAAGCAAGCCTATGACGGAATCAGAATTGATCGATGCTTGTCTGGAGGAAGACAGGCTAGCTCAGAAAATGCTGTACGACAGGTACAGTTCAGCCATGTTTACCCTGGCTTATCGGATGACCAGCGATTTCGACCTCGCCCACGATATACTTCAGGAAGCTTTTGTCAAAATCTTTCGATCCTTGCATCAATTTCGCAGGGAATCTACTCTTGGAGCATGGATCAAAACCATCGTAACCAGAACAGCCCTTAGTTGGCTAAAAAAACAACTGAATTTCACTCCCCTGCCGGATGATTTGTCCAACCATTTTGTGGATTGGGGCAATTCCCTGGATACTGAATACCTCGAACAGGCTATACAGGCCCTGCCCGCAGGGTACCGAACGGTCTTTGTCCTGATAGAAGTCGAAGGATTTGCGCACAAGGAAGTTGCTGAATTGTTGAATATATCTACAGGGACAACTAAATCGCAGCTTTTTCATGCCAAGAAAAAGTTGAAGGAGTATTTGGAAAGTAAGTATTAGTAATCAATCAACTAATTGATTATGATAGAATTGAACCAAAAAACACTACATGAGGGAC
>JALQTV010000179.1:2286-6010 GCA_023268675.1 Saprospiraceae bacterium
GGACTACAAAACCTCAAAAACTATCCGGCCCCTGGAGATTCCTGGCAACAAATTGCAGGGCAATTGGACAGTGAGCAAAAACTTAGCAAAGCAGTCAGGGGACTACCGGTATACACTGCTCCCTCAAACAGTTGGGAATTAATGGAATACCGTATCAGAAAAGGCAAAATGGCGCGATTATGGTTGTCTCGAGCTGCCACCATTACAGTTTTAATTTTGGTGGGATCCGGTATCTTCTTTAGGAATCGACAGCCCCATCAGCAAATTCTCGTTTCTTATAGCCTGGAAAACAGGCAGATTCCAATGCTCACAGATTTACACTATGAAGAAGATGAAGCTCTGATTACCGGCATGTTTGACCATTTAGATCGCAGTACCTTCTTATCACAAAATCCTGAATTGATAGAACTCAAATCAGAGTATGCGGAGCTAAAAGAGGCCAATGAATTGCTTCGGGCGCTCATTTCTCAATACGGAGCAGACCCATCGCTGGCACAACAGCTGAAGGACATAGAATTTCAACGCAACGATCTGGCAAAAGAAATCAGCAATCATTTGCTTTACCTAAACTAACCACCACTGTCATGTTTTACGGGAAAATCTCATATTTCGGAAAGCAACCTTCCTTATCTGCAGTCGCTACTGGAATGCTCCTTGCCTGCTTTTTCTTTTGTACCAACACATTGGCAGCGCAACAGGTACACGTGGTCTCCAAAAAGGTCGAAACGTCTTACCCTTACAAAGCTGGTTACGAGCTCAACCTTGAGGGAGAAAAAGCAGAAATAAGGGTAGAATCTTGGGATAAAACAGAAGTAGGCATTCAGATTGAGCTCATATCCAGGCATCCGGATAAAGGCATCGCAGAGGAAGCACTCTCTTATATCCAATATAAGATTGAAAAAGTAGACAACAAGATCTACATCAGAAACTATCTTGCCGAAAACAGTGACCCTGACAAAAATGCCCAACTACACGTAAAGTACTTTATCAGAGTTCCGGCCCAATGCCCGGTTTATGTGAAAAACATTTATGGCCTGGCAACTTTTCAGGATCTTGAAAATAGCTTGCGCATTTTTTCGCAGTTCACAAAATTGGGGCTGGACAATATCCAGGGCAACATGGAGATTACCACCCGTTTTGGAAATATGGAAGGCAGGCACCTTAATGGGCAAGTACAAATTGAAAGCAGAAGATCCGATATTCAATTAAGCCATTTGTCTGGCAATTATGACCTGAATACCTATTATGGCAAGATATTTCTCAGTGAATTAGAAGAGCTCTTAAGCCTCAACATACAGGCAGAAAAATCTGATATTTTTCTGGAAAACCTGGAAAGTCAGCTATTTGGATACCAAATTAATGCATCCAATGCCAGCCTTAATCTTCCCAGCTACCTCCCTTTTATTTTTGCCGAAGGAGAAAACGGAATCAGAAAAGCCAGTTATAAACCCGGTAAAGAGTATTATCCCAGCATCACAATTACCCTTCGCCTGGGTAGTTTAAACATCAATCGCTAAAGAATTTGACAGGTTTTTGGTTTTAGGCAGCTAATTTTTGAACCAGGCTTGCTAAAATTGCATTTTAATCTTTTTAAACGCCTAAACCAAAGCATAAGCCCCAATGGAGGTACAACTCATCCCCTTTGATCAGGTTCCCCAATTTTCAGGAAAAGACGTAGCCTACGCCTGCAAAAACCCCGCTTTGCGACCATTCTATAAGTACGAAGCGAGGTTGGAAGACTTTGAACAACTGATCAGAGACAAACAATCCAATCCAATAGACCGAAAGCTGCTTGTCAGTGTCCTGGAATCACAATATGCCGGTATCTCGACTTCCAAGGCTGTACACGACAACATACAAGCATTAGCCAAAGAAAATACATTCACTTTGGTAACAGCGCACCAACCCAGCCTGTTAACTGGCCCACTGTACTACATTTACAAAATTATTTCTGTAATCAACCTGGCCAAAAAACTTCAAAGTACTTACCCCTCATATCGTTTTGTGCCTGTGTTTGTAAGCGGTGGCGAGGACCACGATTTTGAGGAAGTAAACCATGCCCATCTGTTTGGTAAAAAAATAGTTTGGGAAAATGATGAAAAAGGCTCCGTTGGAATGATGGGTACCCAAAGTCTTGGATCGGTTTTAGAGGAACTCCAACAAATTTTAGGGGAAAGCGATCCTGCCAACCACATCTTCCAGATAATAAAAAAAGCCTATACGGGTCATGAACGTTACTCAGCAGCGACCCTGGAACTTGTAAACGCATTGTTCCAGGACGAGGGATTGCTTGTTTTCAACATGAACCATGCAGACTTGAAAAGGCGGTTTATTCCAATCATGGAGGAAGAACTTTTTCATCAGGTATCCCGCCCCCTTGTAGAAGCAACCCAACAAAAGCTCGAGGCTGCAGGGTTCTCGGGACAAGCCTACGTCCGCGAAATCAATTTGTTCTACCTTCGCGAACAACTTAGAGAACGCATTGTCGCTGAAGGCAATGGAAGCTTTTCTGTCAACCAGAGTGATTATCGCTTTACGGCGGAAGAATTGAGGATGGAACTACACCAACATCCCGAAAGGTTTAGTCCTAATGTAGTGATGCGACCCCTGTTTCAGGAATACATTTTGCCTAATCTCGCCTACATTGGCGGGGGAGGTGAAATTGCCTATTGGCTGGAAAGATTAAATCAATTTGAGCACTTTGGCATCAATTTCCCGATGCTTATCAGGAGAAATTCTGTATTGTGGCTGGACAAAGGAACTATCCAGCGCATGGATAAACTTCAATTAGAACTGAAGGATCTTTTCGGAGATACGGAAGCACTTATCAAGCAATGGGTTGAAAAAAACAGCAGTAGTTCACTGGATCTGGTTGAAGAAAAAAATACCATCAACAAAATCTTTGAAGAGGTATTGCACAAAGGCATGTTGGTTGATCCCACCCTGGAAAAACCCATTCTGGGTGAAAAAGTAAAATTGCTTAACAGTTTCGAACAACTGGAGGGCAAGCTGATGCGAGCCGAAAAGAAAAAACACGAAACTGCAGTCAATCAAATCCGGAGCCTCAAGGAGAAATTATTTCCCGGTGATGGTTTACAAGAACGATACGACAACTTCCTCCCCTTCTACCTCAAATACCAGGAAAGCTTTTTTGAAATACTCAAAGCGAACCTGGATCCATTAAAAGAAGGCTTGGTTGTAGTCCTTGACAAATAGAAAAAGGTGCATGGTTTTGACCATGCACCTTTTTTCTGCTATCTGTAATCATCCCGGGCAGGTTGGAATACATCAATCACTTTACAATCCTCCAAAGCGACTGCCGAATGAGGTACATTGGAAGGAATGACCACGTAATCTCCCGCTCTGCAAACTTTTGTTTCTCCGTTGAGGGTCATTTGTAGTGCTCCTTCCATCACCGTAGTTACCTGTTCCTGAGGATGATGGTGCTCCGGCAGTACACTACCTGATTTTATGTCAAAATGAGCAATGGTCAAATTATCTGTGTGTACCATTCGACCGTTGAAACCCGGGAGCAGTTCTTTGGTCGCAATGTCTGCAACATTTCCAAAAGTATGTTTCATCTATTCTGATTTAATTTCTTCTGATTAATCCCACCGGAAAAACAACCAGGCTTTCATTACCGTCTTTTCCTACGGAGGCTACCCCAAACAGATAATTGTCAATTACAATGTTTTCCAAGGTAAGGTCCGTTGTATTTTTGTCC
>JALQTV010000017.1 GCA_023268675.1 Saprospiraceae bacterium
CAGGTAGTTAAAAGTGCACGGGTGATGAAAAAAGCAGTGGCCTGGCTACAACCCTATATTGAAGCGAACAAAAAGGGGGATGCGAAAGCAGCGGGAAAGATCCTGATGGCGACTGTAAAAGGGGATGTTCATGATATCGGGAAAAATATCGTGGGAGTGGTGCTGGGATGCAACAACTACGATATCATAGACATGGGAGTGATGGTGCCTGCTGCCAAAATACTGGAAAAAGCCCGAGAGGTGGGCGCAGATATCATAGGACTCAGCGGACTGATCACCCCTTCTCTTGATGAGATGGTTTATGTAGCAAAAGAGATGGAAAGGGAAGGTTTTACCGTCCCATTGCTCATTGGTGGAGCTACGACCTCGAAAACGCATACCGCCGTAAAAATTGAACCTGAATATTCGGGACCGGTAGTTTATGTATTGGATGCTTCCCGTAGCGTCAGCATAGCCAGTACACTGTTGAGCGAAGACGAAAACAATCGCAGCAATTTTGTGCTGGATGTCAAAAAAGAATACGCCGGGATACGGGAAAGCCGAGCCAATAAAAAGGATTTCAAAAAATACCTGAGCCTCGAAAAAGCCAGAGAAAATGGTTTTGTGGCGGATTGGACAAACTACCACCCACCAGTGCCCGCAAAAACGGGTGTTTACGAATTGGATGTGGCTGTCGAAGCCTTATTGCCTTACATTGACTGGACGCCTTTCTTTTCAAGCTGGCAACTGGCAGGCAAATACCCGGCAATCATGGAAGATCCGGTAGTTGGCAGTGAAGCAAAGAAACTATACAACGATGCACAGAGTATGTTACGTCGCATCATAGACGAACATTGGTTGCAGACGAAGGCCGTCATCGGCCTGTTTCCCGCCAACAGCACAGAGACAGATGATGTGGAAATCTATGCGGATGAAAACCGTACCCATGTGGTACATACCCTTCATTTTTTGCGCCAGCAAAGGCAAAAAGCTGCCAATCAACCCAACCTCTGCCTGAGCGATTTTATTGCTCCTAAAGGTTCTTATGCAGATTATATCGGTGCTTTTGCAGTTACAGCTGGCATGGGCATTGAACCACATGTGAAGCGTTTCGAAGAGGAACACGATGATTATCATGCCATCATGCTCAAAGCGTTGGCCGATCGCCTGGCGGAAGCCATGGCAGAATATGTACATGAGCGGGTGCGCAAAGAATACTGGGCTTATGCTTCAGAAGAGTCGTTGGAGAATGATGCCCTCATCGCAGAAAAATACCAGGGCATACGACCGGCTCCTGGCTACCCGGCCTGCCCCGAACACACAGAAAAGGGCACCCTTTGGGACATGTTGCAAGTAGAACAGCGTACGGGAATTACGCTCACAGAGAGTTATGCCATGTATCCCGCTGCGTCGGTCTCGGGCTGGTATTTTTCACACCCCGGAGCAAAGTATTTCGGCTTGGGGCAAATCAATCGGGATCAGGTAGAAGACTATGCCCAAAGGAAGGGAATGGATATGGCTACTGCTGAAAAATGGCTGGCTCCGGTGATCAATGGGGAATCTTAAAAGCCTTGCCCAATACTGGTAAGAGGATTGATTTTTATTTATCGTTTATGTAAAAAAAGTCGCATGCAAAATATTCAAATGGTTGACCTGAAGACGCAATACTCAAAAATTCAGGCTGAGGTGGACGAGGCGGTATTGGAGGTAATTCGATCTGCTGCTTTCATCAACGGGCCTAAAGTGAAGTCGTTTCAGGCTAACCTGGAGGCATACCTGGGGGCTGATACAAACGTCATTCCCTGTGCTAATGGAACAGATGCCCTTCAAATTGCTCTAATGGCACTGGATCTGAAACCCGGCGATGAGGTTATCGTACCTTCCTTTACTTACGTGGCAACAGCAGAGGTGATTGGTCTATTGGGACTCAAACCTGTAATGGTGGATGTCGATCCCCATACCTTCAACGTTACAGCAGAGATTATTGCGGAAGCCATCACTCCGGCTACCCGTGTGATTGTTCCGGTCAACTTGTTTGGACAGAGTTGTGACATGGAACCTATCATGGCACTGGCCGACAAACACAAGCTATGGGTAGTGGAAGATAATGCCCAGGCTATCGGAGCAGACTATATTTTTGCCGGAGGCCGTAGCCAAAAAACAGGTACTATAGGTCACATTGGCTGTACTTCCTTCTATCCTTCCAAAAACCTGGGAGCTTATGGAGACGGGGGAGCCCTTTACACCTCAGACAAAGCCCTCGCTGAACGAATTCGTGTGGTAGCCAACCATGGCCAGCAGCGGACGTATTATCACGATCATATAGGAGTGAATTCCCGCCTCGACAGCGTACAGGCAGCCATCCTGGATATCAAACTCAGACACCTGGATGCTTATGCAGAAGCCCGCCAGACAGCCGCAGCCGCTTATGATGCAGGCCTGATGGATGTCAAGGACCTCGTGATTCCTGCCAGACAGCACAATTCTACCCATGTTTTCCACCAATACACACTCCGTGTGACCAATGGCAAGCGAGATGAATTACAGGCTTTCCTCCGCGAGAAAGGCGTGCCGAGTATGATTTACTATCCCGTTCCCTTATACAAACAAGAGGCTTATAGCCACTATGCACCTGATGACTTCGAATTGCCGGTGACTGAGCAGCTGTGTCGTGAGGTGATTTCATTGCCTATGCATACAGAACTAAACCGGGAAATGCTCAATTACATCATAGATACAGTACAATCGTTTTTTGCCTGAATGTATGTTAGCAAGCGAACTTTTGCGTAAGGAAAAAGTCATTTCCGTCACCGGATTGGGATATACAGGTTTGCCCCTGGCTTTGGCTTTCGCCAAAAAGTACAAGGTGATTGGTTTTGATACCAACGCAAGTCGGATAAAACTCATGCAGCAGGGCATAGATCCTTCCAGAGAACTCACAGCTGCTGCTTTCGAAGGTGCCGATATTACTTTTTCCGCGCAAGCGGAGGACCTCAGTAAAGCACATTTTCATATCATTACAGTGCCGACTCCTGTCGATGCAATGAAAAATCCGGACCTTTCGCATTTGCTGGAGGCTTCGGCATCTGTGGGAGGAGCCTTGAAAACCGGTGATTATGTCGTGTATGAATCAACGGTATATCCCGGTTGTACCGAAGAAGATTGCTTGCCCATTCTCGAAACGACATCTGGACTTCAGCTTAACCGGGATTTCAAATTGGGGTATTCTCCCGAGCGCATCGTACCCGGAGACAAGGTGCGTACCTTGGAAACAATCGCCAAGGTTGTCAGTGGTTCGGATGAGGAAGCGCTGGAAACAATCGCAAGTGTTTATGGGGAGATTATCCGGGCTCCAATACACCAAGCTCCTGGGATAAAAGTTGCCGAAGCAGCTAAAGTGATCGAGAATACCCAGCGTGATCTGAATATTTCTTTGATGAACGAATTGTCCATCATCTTCGATCGCATGGGAATAGATACGAAAGCTGTACTGGAAGCCGCCGGAACAAAATGGAATTTTTTGCCTTTTTCTCCCGGATTGGTTGGAGGGCATTGCATTAGCGTGGATCCATATTATTTGCTGCATCAGTCGAAAAAACTGGGTTACGAGCCTCAGGTAATCCTGAGTGGGCGGCGCGTCAATGATGCCATGCCGGCCCATGTGGCTAAAAGATTGGTGCAGACACTCATTGCACAGGGGAAAAATCCTTCCCAGTGCAAGGTATTGGTTATGGGAATCACTTTTAAGGAAGACGTGGCCGATATCCGGAACTCTAAAGTGGCAGAATTGGTGCGCGAATTGATGCAGTTTTCCGTCGCTGTTCATTTGATTGATCCGCTGGCCTCCGCAAATGAGGTGGCTCACGAATACAGGCTGAGCCTGATGGATGGCCCCGGAAGCAACTACGATGCAGTCTGTGTAGCGGTTGCCCATGCGACGTACCGGCAGTGGACATTTGCCGATTTCAAAAACATCATGAACGATTCTCCTGTTTTATTCGATTTGAAAGGTATCTTTGGACATCCTCATCCAAAAGAGGGACTCATTTATTGGCGGCTGTAGCCGAAAATCGCTGTAATCCATGGAAGCCGAAAATCACTTGCACGATAGCGAACCTCGCTGGTTTGCTGTTTATACCCGGTACAAAAGAGAGAAAGTTGTGCTGAAAGCACTGGAACAGTTGGGGATAGAAGCGTATTTGCCGTTGCAGAAAGTGACTCGCGTGTACACCCGAAAGATCAAAAAGCTGGAACTCCCTCTCATCAATTGCTATATTTTTGTTCGTATCATAAAATCACAGTACGTCCCGGTACTTGAAATTCCTGAAGTAGTGCGTTTCGTACGCATCCGTAAAAACCTGCTGGCCATCCCCGATGAAGAGATCAACGTATTGCGAAGAGTAGTAGGAGAAATCGATGTGATAGAATCAGAACCGCTGAGTTATCGTCCTGGTGACCGCGTAGAAATCATCGGTGGAAATCTGACAGGCATCAAGGGTAAACTGGTAGAAATCAATGCCAAAGACAAGGTTATCATTGATCTGGATACCATAGGGTACTCTCTGATTATGGAAGTGGATACCAAATGGATTCGTAAGCAGCAGTAGTAAGCAAAGAAAATAGAATAGCTGGGCGCATAAAAAGGAAGACCGGCACAAATGTAAGGGTTAGAAAATGCGATAGCCTCTCAAAACTACGGGTATTTCTTGGAACGCTTACATGCTTGTAGTCAAGCTGCTCATGCCAGTCCTTCTTCCTTCATTCATTCACGGATCAATAGTACATCCGCTTGGGACCAGAGGGTGCAAGATTAGAAATTGCAACCACTCCACCTCCAATAATGAACGCTCCTGTAGCGATGTAAATAATTAACATAATCGATTGGATTGAAATTGTTAAAAAATACAGGATTTGTTCATGAAATTGTCAAACGATAGTATGTTCATGGAGGGACAGCTAAAATGATATTTTTTTTCGACAAATTCAAAGATTTGACAAAAAAGAACTTAATTTTTAGCGTTTTACAGGTCCAAAGGCGTAAAGGTCGGACAAATCGGGGAGAGGAGAACCGCCCAGGGGCTCCAGGGTAATATTAAAAGCGACAGCATCTTTGATGAACTTGAGTTGGTGGATGCGATCAATTGGATGTGGAATGAGGCCGGCGTCTTCCATTCGGCCGTTTATGTCGGCCCATACCTGGTATTGCCTACTTTTGGGGGGAGCAGGAAATCGAAGCAGTTTGAGAAAGCACTGGCGAGTGCCTTCGTTGTAATAAATGATGCCGTTACAATCTGGATTTTTGAGCGTTCCTTCAAGTACTATCGGAAGGGTAGAGGGATGTGTAGTGAGAGAAATAAATTGCTCCTCGCTAAACGTTGCGCGGTCTTGAGAAACAGCGGGCGTTGCCAGTTCCTGGTTTTTAAAGAAAAATACAGAAAAGAGTGGATATTCAGCACTGTCTTGTCGAACAAACAATACGGCAAGGACAAGTAATAATGCTACCCCAAGACTGACTATGAGTTTTATTTTTCGAGTATGAGTATGGGAAGCATGCTCAAATCCTGGCACTTTTGTCATAGAGGGCTGTATTCCGGGAACTGCTTCACGAGTATAGGCCCTGGCGTATTTCATCATGCCGGTTTGCATGCTGCTGACCTGTTTTTTAAGGTCGGGATAGCGTTGCAGGTAAGTTTCGACGAGTTGGGTTTCTTCTTCGTCTGTTAACCCCAGAACATATTGCTCGACCAGGCCGGAGTTTAGAAAATCATTTTTATTCATGCTGAAAAGCAAATTCAATAATTGTTTATTACTATCTTCTCGGATTGAATTTCATCAGGGAAGTGAGTGACGGCGCTCTATGTGAGCCGAAATGTTTAAGTAAAAAAACGAACGTCCTGACAGAAAAAAAGTTTATAAAAATGGACTTATTTTTTGTGCTCCAGCGCACTGAAGAACCCTTCAAAATGCTTAGCTATATGAACCGTTTTAATTTTCTTCGTATCTCCGTATTCCTTTTTGTACTGAGTTTTTTGGCACTGTCGGCTCAGGGTCAAAAACGTCCCATGACCACAGATGACGGCCTGAAATTGGTCAACCTTGGCGCTGCAGATTTGCATCCTCAGGGCAGTTTTGCCTGGTTTGAAAAAAGCGAACTCGACTGGGAGGCCAACAAGCGAAAATCCTCCTATTGGTACATTGCGGCGAATGGCAGTGACTCCTATCCTTATCTGGGGGAGGGAGGAGGGTCGGATATCCGCTTTTCTCCCCGGGGAACTTACCTTAGTTTCAAACGAAAAGCAGATGGAAAGCAACAGTTGTTTCTAATGCCTACTGCAGGGGGTGAAGCCTTCCAGTTGTCCGAACACCACACCAATATAGGTACTTATGTATGGACAGCTGATGAATCTACGATCTATTTCCTTGCTGACCACAAGGAAGACGAGGAGGTAGCTGCTGAAAAAAAGAAGGGGAATGATGCCTATTTTGTTGACGAAGGGCCCAATGGGCAGACTGAAGATGCCTGGAATGATATCTGGAAGCTGGAACTCAGTTCTAAAACCATCACTCGGATAACGACAGGGGAACATCTGCTCCGAAACCTGAGTATTTCCACAGACGGATCCCGCCTCGCTTTTTCCCGCAGGACGGAAAACCGCAGAAATCAGGGTAATTTGTCAGAAATATTTGTTTATCATATAGCCTCCGGCAAAATGGAACAATTGACAGACAATGAAGCACCGGAAGGTGACCTGGAGTGGTCACCAGACGGAAAATGGATCGCTTTTACTGCCCCGGATGATAAAACCTACGAACTCAAAAATGATAAAATCTGGCTATTGAATCCTGAAACCAAAGCTATCAAGCAGGTTTCAGGCGCATTCGAGGGCAATATAGGCAAGTATATCTGGGCACCTGACAGCCGCTCCATTTTGTTTGCAGGCCTACAGCGAACACAGGGCAATCTTTACCGCCTGCAATTGGACAACCTGAAGGTATCTCAATTGACAAATGGCGAGGGGCAACTTCGGCTATACGCAACGGACGCAGCCCATTCAAAAGCATTGGTAGCGGTTTCAACGCTTCAAAAACCGGCAGATTTGTCGCTGGTAGATTTGAAGACAGGCGCATTCCAGGCGCTTACGAACCTCAATCCGCAAGTGGAAGAAAATTTTGCCGTAGGCGAAACCGAAATCGTTCGATGGAAGAGCAAAGACGGGTTGGAGATTGAAGGCATCCTGATCTATCCCGTTGGGTATGAAAAAGGCAACAAATACCCATTATTGCTACACATCCATGGGGGGCCGGCAGGTGTATTTACCAATGCTTTCCGCACTTCTTATCAGGTATGGGCAGGACTGGGGTACATACAGCTGCTGCCCAATGTTAGGGGTAGTTCGGGGTATTCGGACGAATTGTTGCGCGGCAACATGCAGGATATTGGAGGGATGGACTACGAGGATTTGATGAGCGGCGTGGATGCGTTGATTGAGAAGAAATTGGTTGATCCCGACAAAATGGCTGTGAGAGGGTGGAGCTATGGAGGCATTTTAGGAGGTACCACGCTGACAAAAACCAATAGGTTCAAGGCAGCGAGTTTGGGAGCTATGGTTGCAGACTGGACTTCCGAGTATGGGATAGGCTTTAATCACGATGTGAGACTTTGGTATATCGGGGGGACACCCTGGGAGAATCCCGAGGCTTATCGGGATAAGTCTCCTCTAACGCATGCTTCCAATATAAGCACTCCGCTGTTGCTGATGCATGGTATGGGTGACGATACAGATACAGAAGCACAGAGCATGATGTTTTTCAATGCACTGAAAGATATGGGTAAAGATGTCAGATACCTGCGCTTCCCCCGGGAACCCCATGGTTTTAGAGAGCCCCGACATCAGCGTGCAAGAGACCTGGAGGAGATCCGCTGGGTACAGAAGCATACTTTGGGCATCGATTGGGTTCCGCCGCTTCCTGCCTTCGGCAAAAACGTCAAACCCTGACCATTGATAGAAAGCCTCAAAAAAAAATGCTGACAGGCAGACTAAAATTTCAAAAAAAGCATTTTATAGCTTACATGCGACAAAGCAATTTGTCGCATGTGTTTTTTTATCCCTGAACATACACAATCTGAACATCCTATGCTGACCATGATCATTCTATGGACAATTGTCAATGCCATTCGCAAAAAGCCGGCACCCAATCCCTTTCATAACATCGTTCAAAACCGCTTCAAACTCCATGGGTTTTCACGTCTTTGTCTGAGATGTACACCTCCTTCTGTCAACTAACAATCAAAGCATACAACAAGCTGGAAAAGACAGGCAAATAATATTACTTTTGAGTCAAATTGCTCAAATATGAAGTATATTATTCCACGCCTGAAACACGTGAATTCGGGAAATTTCTTTTTGATTGCCGGACCCTGTGCCATTGAAAGCGAAGAAATCGCCTTCGAGGTGGCAGAGCGCGTCAGCAACATCTGCCATAAACTTCAGATTCCTTACATTTTCAAAGGGTCTTACCGGAAGGCCAACAGGTCTCGGATAGATTCTTTCACAGGTATAGGAGATCAGGCCGCTTTGGAGATACTGGGAAAGGTACGTGAGCATTATGATGTACCTACTACTACAGATATCCATGCAGATGAAGAAGCTGCCATGGCTGCTCCCTATGTCGATATCCTCCAGATTCCTGCTTTTTTGTGTCGTCAGACCAGCCTTTTGGTAGCTGCAGCTAAAACCGGAAAGGTAGTCAACATCAAGAAGGGCCAATTCCTCAGTTCGGATGCCATGTTGTTTGCTCGCGACAAGGTTTGGGATTCGGGCAATGATCAGGTTATGCTGACTGAACGTGGCACGACTTTCGGCTATCAGGATCTCATCGTAGACATGCGAGCCATACCAGCCATGCAGAGACTGGATGTGCCGGTAGTGCTCGATTGTACGCATTCTCTTCAACAGCCCAATCAGGCAAGCGGAGTTACGGGTGGAAAACCCGCATTGATTGAAACCATTGCCCGCGGTGGCATTGCAGTAGGTGCAGATGGTATTTTTATCGAAACACATCCCAATCCGGCAATTGCCAAATCCGATGGAGCGAATATGCTTGCACTGGACAAACTGGAGCCACTTCTGGAAAAGTTGGTGGCCATACGTTCTGCTATCCGCGATTTTGAATAAAACTGTCAATGATGCATAAAAAGGTATTTCTGATACTGGCAATAAGCCTGGGCATGCTGCCCACGGACTTCGCCTTTGGCCAGTTTACCCGTGTTTTGTATAAGACCATCCCTCTGGAGGGATTGGACAGTCTGGTTGTGGATCTTTCATTTGAAACAAGTCAGGAAACCTGGGCCAGCAATCAGTTGATGATAGAAACCAACATACAGCTTTTTCAGGTCAGGCAGGGAATACTGGAGAATTTGCTGGAAAACGGAAGATATGACATCGATAGCAAGGCTAGTAGCAAAACCCTGAAACTTGCCAATACTCCTGTCAATGCACTGGCAAGTCCGGTCAGGGAAGTAATACAGGTAAAATTGTACATACCGGATACTTTCCGGGAAATCAGCCCGGGAGTCTGGCTCAAAACCAGTCCCTGAAATAAGTTCATCGAGACATGATCAAAGAAATAGAAGTAAAAGTACTGCCGGCTGATATCAAGGACCTGGAAGCGGTACACAAGGCTGTACTGAAAAAGACGAAAGTAGATCCCCAAAGAGTGAAATCACTCAAACTGGTCCGCAAATCCATAGATTCCAGAGGATCCAGACCTGTTTTTGTATGTCGCTTTGAAGTTTTCATTGATGAAGAACCACCGGCAGAAACCCGCTTGATAGACAATTTTCCACAGGTAAACAAGCGGCCGGAAGCAGTCATTATTGGCGCGGGTCCGGCAGGCTATTTCGCGGCACTGGAGTTGATAGAACGAGGTATCAGACCGCTGGTATTTGACAGGGGCAAAGATGTGAGAGCCAGAAGGAGAGACCTCCGGGCCATACAACAGTTTGGAGAAGTCAACCCGGATTCCAATTATTGTTTTGGAGAAGGCGGAGCAGGTACTTATTCAGATGGGAAATTGTACACGCGTTCCCATAAGCGCGGAAACATATACAAAGCTCTGAAATTGCTGGTAGAGCACGGTGCAGATCCCTCTATTCTGATTGATGCACATCCGCATATCGGTTCCAACAAACTCCCCAATGTGGTGGCAAATATTCGGGAAACCATCCTGCAATTTGGGGGAGAGATTCACTTTGAGCACCGCATGACGGATATGATTATCCGCGACGGTAAAATTCAGGGCGTTGTACTCAATGAAACAAAAGAAGTATCCTGCAAGGCTTTGATTTTGGCTACAGGGCACTCTGCTCGGGATATTTATCATTTGCTGGACAAAAAAGGGGTGACCATAGAAGCGAAGCCTTTTGCCCTGGGAGTGCGGATAGAACACCCTCAAATGCTGATCGATGAAATCCAATACCATCAAAAGAAACGGGAAGATGAACTGCCGGCATCGAGTTACCGCCTCAATTGCCAGGTAGATGACAGGGGCGTGTATTCTTTTTGCATGTGTCCCGGAGGATTGGTGGTACCTGCAGCTACGGCACCCGGAGAAATTGTCGTCAACGGGATGTCTATGTCCCGGCGCGACTCCGCGTATGCGAATTCCGGTACGGTAGTTTCCATAGAACTGGAAGACATTCCTCAATACCGGCAATACGGAGCGTTGGCTTGTCTGGAGTTTCAGAAAGATGTCGAGCAAGCTGTTTTTAAGGCAGGTACGGGCGGGCAACAAGCACCGGCTCAGCGACTGAATGACTTTGTTGCCGGAAAAATTTCAGCAGATCTCCCTTCTTCTTCTTATATCCCGGGTTTGTATTCCGCCAATTTGGCAGAGCTGTTGCCCGGCTTTGTATATGAACGTTTGCGTAAGGGAGTACAAATATTTGGAAAAAAGATGAAAGGGTATTATACGGCAGAGGCCAACGTAATTGCTACGGAAAGCCGAACCAGCTCCCCGGTAAAAATACCGAGGAATAGTGGTACCTTCATGCATGAAGAAGTGGAAGGGCTCTTTCCCTGTGGAGAAGGAGCCGGTTATGCAGGAGGAATCATCTCGGCTGCAATGGATGGCCAGAATGTAGCCCGGGCACTTGCACAATTCATGAGTGCTTGATTTGAATGAAACAAAAAGCAGCTTATGCGTGATGTGATTGATTTAATCGGAAGGGTATTCTTGTCGTTTATCTTTCTGTACGATGCTTACGATACCATCTTTTATTTCAAAGAGACACGTGAAAAGATGACGGAATACGGGTTGACCTGGAACCAGGATCTGCTTTTGTACGGATCTATTTTTCTGTTGCTCTTTGGTGGTACCATGTTGTTGATTGGTTACCGCGCCAGTCTCGGAGCCTTGCTTTTACTGCTTTATTGGGTTCCTCTTACCTTTATCATTCATTCTTTCTGGAATGATCCACAGGATATCCGGCGATTACAGGCCATCCTTTTTATGAAAAATATTGCCATTACAGGGGGCCTTTTGATGGTTTTGGTGAATGGAAGTGGAAAGCTTAGTGTCAAACGACTGGTAGCTACGATAAGGTTGCCCAAATCTTGATGAGACGACTCCCATCGGATTTTTTGCCGAAGGCTTACTTAGACCCTACAACGCTGCGCCACAATATTTACAATACAGGGCATCGTCATCGTGTCCTTCTTTACTGCAGGCAGGGCAACTTATGCTGTTGACTTTCTTTTCGGAAAAATCTTCACGAATCATTTCTGCAGAGACAATTCCAGTAGGTACAGCAATAATGCCATAACCCAGGATCATGACCACTGCTGAAAGGAACTGACCCAGCGCGGTCACCGGCGTGATGTCTCCATAGCCAACTGTTGTAAGCGTTACAATAGTCCAGTACAGGCTGATGGGGATGCTGGAAAACCGCGGGTTTTGACCACCTTCAACCAGGTACATGACAGAACCGATTACTATGACGAGGAGGATGACCAGACTCAGAAAAACCGTAATTTTCGCCCGACTGGCAAGGAGCGCTTTTTGTATGATGGCGGCTTCTTTCATGAAATGCCCCAGCTTGAAAATGCGAAAAATACGCATGAGCCTCAGTCCGCGCACAACGACGAGGTAGTGGCTGCCACTGACAAATAAGCTGAGATAAGTCGGTAGTATGGCCATCAAGTCTATGATCCCATAAAAGCTGAGGGCGTATTTGGTCGGTTTGTGAACACAGTAAAGTCGGAGCAGGTATTCTATGGAAAAGAGCAGCGTGAAGACCCATTCCAGCACCCAGAAAGTATCTGCATATTTTCTCTGTAAGGAAGGAACACTCTCTAAAACTACAACTAGTAAACTCAGAAATATTAGGATCAATAGCGCGATGTCAAAATTTTTTCCGGCTCGGGTATTGGCTTCGAAGATAATCTCGTGAAGCTTGTTTTTTAAGGGTTGATCCGAAGATTTTGGGACTGTTGTATCTTTCATGAAGAGGTGGAAATTTGGATTCGCAGCAAAGGTGATTGTACATGGAGTACAAATAACTACCTTTCCCTAAAAATAACGCAAATACTTGCATTCAAACAAACGCAGATTGGGTAAAATTGGATATATTAGCTTTTTTACAAGTGATACGTATCTACATATCAGAAATTCTTTAATTTGATTAGTCATTCAATCATTTGAGGTACTGTGATCAGAGCAATTATAGTTGAAGACGAAATACACGGGCTAAATAACCTGAAAAATCTACTGGCATCAAACTGTGAAGATGTAGAAATTGTAGGGGAAGCTACGAGTATAGAGGAAGGATTGGAATTGTTCGCGGATGAATTCCTGGAGCCGGATGTGGCTTTTCTGGACATTAGCCTTCCCGATGGACTTATCTTTCAGATGTTGAATGCGCTCAAGCCTATTAATTTTGATGTCATTTTTGTTACAGCCTTCGAAGAATATGCGATCAAGGCCTGTGAATACAGTTCTATTGGGTACATAGTAAAGCCCATAGACCCCGATGCATTGAAGGAAGCCGTTGACCGGGTTCGACCCCGCCGCAATAATGAGATCAATAGCAGACTGGATATCTTCAATAATTTTTACAACAACCCCAACGCCTTCCGGAAAATGAGCATCTCTGCACTGGATGGCATCTATTTTATAAACATTCAGGACATTGTACGACTGGAAGCAGAAGACAACTATACGCACGTCTTTTTGAATACATCCGAAAGAATCACCGCCTCTAAAACAATCAAGGCTTTCGAAGACCTATTGGCACCCTTCAATTTCTACAGAGTGCACAAACGCCACGTGATCAACCTAAACTACATGCGGAAGTTTGTTAAAGGCGATGGAGGGTACCTGATTATGGACGATGAAATCAAAATTGAAGTCTCCAGAAGAAGGAGACCCGCTTTCATGGAACAGATGAAAAAATTACAGCAGGGGTTCTGATTTATGTTTGGAGTGCTTCAAATTTATTTCGTATCTTTACAGTAACATTACTCCAACGTTTATTTAGGGCAAGCAACACCTTGATAATTAAGAACTTTCTCCTCAGAAGAACGTTTCAGAGGACAATAAAATCATTTTTAAATTATTATTACCATGGGCAAAACCAAAAAAAACCTGGAGGACCTTAAAAAGACCCTGAAAATCCTTAACAAAGAGGAGATGAAAAAAATCATCGGGGGAAAGAACAAGAAAAAATGGAACAATAGCTGCGGTGGTATTCTCCCCCAGTAAAATTCAAACGCTTCTTCTTGCAGATCTGCCCTGATGTTAGAAACCCCTTCGAGTTTCATAGAAACAGACGTTCTGGAGGCCAAACTCCGGAACCAAAAAGATTCCTTGCAAAGATTGGTTCTCATAGACCTGCTTGCAGGGTATTATGCGTTTACCAATGTACATAGGTCGCAAGACCTGTTAACAGAGTTGGCAGCCATCCTGGCAAGTCACAATTTCCCCGATTATCAACTGAATTACCACTTGTTTAGTGGTTTGGTAAATAATCAGCTTTATCGATTCCAAAATGCCAAGGAGGAGTTCCTGAAGGCAATCTCTTTGTTGAAGGAAAGAGGTACAGTCAAGCAACAGGCAGAGTGCTATATCGATTATGCCGGAGTGTGTATGAACCTCGATGATATGGAAGAAGCTTCCACCTATCTAGGTCAGGCAAGCCGCTTGTTGAAAAATTTCCCGGACGAACGCCTGATGGCGAGAATCATCTGCCGGGAAGGATTCCTTAATCTCCACTATGCCAATTATTCCAAAGCGATAGAACTGCTGCTGACGGCAGACAAAAAGATTACCACGCTCAACCGGGGACTTGACCTGAAAGATTATTATTTCCTTACCCTGATTCATAGCGGGCTGGGCAAAATCTATGAAGTCAATGACGATCCTGAAAAGAGTGTAATGGCTTACCTCAAAGTGGTAAATATGTCGGAGGCAATGGAAATGCGCACCCGGATTTCCTGGCACTACCTGAATGTGGGTACCGGCTACATCGCACTGGAGGATTATTCCAGTGCAGAACCTTATTTCCGGAAGGCCATTGAGGCATCAGATGATATGAGTCAGTACGCCCGCGCCAGTGCCTATGCCAACCTGGGGCATTGCTTCCTCGAGAAAAAGGATTTTGATCAGGCGCTCCACTTTTTTGACCGTGCGGAGGATCTGTACCGCGACAGCACGGAAGATGAATACTACAACTTTGCTTTGATAGAATCCTGGCGTGGACGTTTGTTTGCAGAAATCAATCAGGAAAAATCAGCTATCAAACATTTTGCACTGGCCTATGAAAATGCACAGGCAATCAATAATTTCAAATTGCTGGCCAACCTGTGCAAAGATGTCGCTACTTTCTATGCAGATAGAAAAGATTTCAAGAGCGCCTACGAATACCAATTGCTCAACGAAAAATTTGCCGAGCAATACCTGGAAGAGGTCAATCTCAGAAAACAGTCGGAACTGGAGATCAAGTACGAAGCGGAAAAGAAAAAACAGGAAACGGAGTTGCTACGTCTACAGGCAACAAAGCTTCAACTGAAAGCTCTTCGCGCACAGATGAACCCCCACTTTCTGTTCAATGCGCTCAACGCCATCCAAAACTTCATTACTTCAAACGATATTACCGCAGCAACAAAATACCTGGCTCGCTTTGCCCAACTCATGCGCCAGAGTCTGGATTATTCCGACATGGAAATTATCTCTCTGGAAAAAGAGATCGAATTCTTGAGAGATTACCTGCAAATCAATGAAAAACTGCGTTTCAAAGACAGGCTCAGTTTCGATATTCTGGTGGACGATGACATCGAAGAGGATATCCTTGGCGTCCCAACCATGATCGTTCAACCCTATGTGGAAAACGCCATTGAACATGGATTGCGCAGCCGCGAAAACGGCCATGTGGAAGTGAAATTTACCCTGATAGACGAACACATGATCCTTTGTACAATCCGGGACAATGGCATTGGCCGCCGTGCCGCCCGCCTTCAAAGATTGCAAGACCCCAAATTTCAAAACTACCGCTCCAGAGGAACCAGCATCACGGAAAAGCGCCTGCAAATCCTGCATCATTCCAAAGAAGACGAAATGTTTGTAGAAACCATAGATCTCTACGATCCCGATACAGGAGATGTCCAGGGGACCATGGTAAAAGTAAAAATTCCGGTATTCGAGATTCAATAGCCCTCATCCTGTAAAAGCGCTTGTGCTTTGCGTTTCTCGAAATTTTGATTTTGTACTATATTTATCCAAACTAATCAAAATTTCCGCCCATGAGAATCTATCTTTTTCTAACACTCTTCCTTCTCTCTTTTTCTGCTTGCAGCCCGGCCGACAAAGATCCCGAATTGACACGTTGGGAAAATCGTGCAGAGAGGGTTACCATTATCCGCGATGATTTTGGCGTTCCCCACGTATATGGCAAATCTGATGCTGATGCAGTTTTTGGTTTGATTTATGCCCAGTGTGAAGATGATTTCATGCGTGTGGAAAGAAATTATATCTGGGCTATAGGTCGTCTGGCAGAAGTGGAAGGGGAAAAATCTCTGTACAGCGATTTGCGCGCCAAAATGTTTATGACAAGGGATGAAGCCATAGCGACTTATGAGAAAAGTCCGGATTGGTTAAAAGAGCTCTGCGATGCTTTCGCCGACGGCGCAAATTATTATCTGCATACCCATCCGGAAGTTAAACCCATGCTCCTGGATCGCTTCGAACCCTGGATGCCCTTCTATTTTAGTGAAGGTTCTATCGGAGGGGACATAGAAAGGGTCTCCACCAGAGACATTGCTGCTTTCTATGACAACTTGGATGCCCCGAAAGAGGAACAACTAAGCTACCTTCAAACGTTGGAAGAACCTCAGGGTTCCAACGGCATCGCCATTTCGGGTAAATTAACCAGTTCTGGAAATACCCTCCTGCTTATCAACCCTCATACGACGTTTTACTTCAGACCTGAGGTTCATGTGATCAGTGAAGAAGGTCTGAACGCCTATGGTGCAGTTACCTGGGGGCAGTTTTTTGTGTATCAGGGCTTCAATGAAAAGACAGGTTGGATGCATACTTCCAGCGGAACAGACGTGATCGATGAGTTTGTTGAAACCATCGCCGAAAAAGACGGACAATTGACATATAAGTACGGAGACTTATGGAAGCCGGTTGAGCAATTCGATGTCACACTCAATTATTTGGAGGGAGACAGCCTTCGGCAAAAAACTTTTCCTGTGTACCGCACGCATCACGGACCCATCACCCACCAAATCGATGGGAAATGGGTAGCTACCTCCTTGATGTGGGAGCCTGCAAAGGCGCTGGAACAGTCCTACGTTCGTACAAAAAAGGCAAACCACGAGGAATTTATGGAGATGATGGAAATCCGGACAAATTCTTCCAACAATACCGTTTTTGCGGATGCTTCCGGCAATATCGCCTATTATCACGGTAACTTTATCCCCAGACGCGATACGCGCTTCGATTATGCCAAACCGGTAGATGGCAGTATTCCTGAAACGGACTGGCAGGGTTTACATGACCTGAAAGAGAACATCATCCTGGTAAATCCGGAAAATGGTTGGATCCAAAATTGTAATTCTACTCCTTACACTGCAGCGGGTCCTTACAGCCCCAAAAAAGAGGACTATCCATATTACATGGCACCTGAGGATGAAAACTTCAGAGGCGTTCATGCTATCCGATTGCTGGAGGGAGCTACCGATCTTACCCTTGAAAAATTGCTGGAACTGGCTTATGATCCCCAATTGCCTGCTTTCGAACAGTTGATTCCGGGATTGGTTGAGGCCTGGGATGCCCGATCTGCTGCCCATCCTGAGTTGAGGGAAGCAATAGAAGTATTGAGAAACTGGGATTTTCGGACTTCTGTGAATGCTGTTCCCATGACTCTGTCCCACTATTACGCAACGCGGTACCTTCGCGAAGGGAAGGCCCCACAGGGACTTTCGTTTATGGAGAGGCTAAATTATTTTGGTACGGAGTCTCCGGCAGCGGAGCGCCTGGAAGTTTTTACAGGGGTATTGAAGCAGCTGACCGAAGATTTTGGAACCTGGAACCTTCCATGGGGGGAGGTGAACCGCTTTCAGCGCCTGAGCAACGAGTTGACGCCACGATTTGACGACAATGCACCCAGTATCCCGGTAGGTTTTGCTTCCGGTAACTGGGGATCCCTTGCAGCTTTCGGTATGAGAGGTGCTGTTCAGGGCAACCCGAAAAAGATCTACGGTACGCGTGGAAATAGTTTCATCGCAGTAGTAGAGTTTGGAGAAAAAGTAAGGGCGAAAAGCATGTTGGCAGGAGGGCAGAGTGGAGACCCCTCATCCCCGCATTTTGACGACCAGTCGCAGCGCTATGCGGAGGTAAATTTCAAAGACGTGGCCTATTACCGGGAAGATGTAGAAAAGCGGGCTGAAAGGACATACAAACCCGGAGAAAAATAAATCTTCGAAAAGACCCAGACCGTTTACTTGCCCAAAGCGACCGTTTCCTAATTAGAGTTCGCTTTATCAGCAAGAAAATGCTATTTTATAATCTTGTTTTTTCATAGTATGTTGATGTTCCTACACCTGGATCCCTTCCGCGTGTAGGAATTTTTTTACCACTTCCTCAATTATTCTGACCACCTGCCCCGAATATCACCCCATTCAGTAAAGTACCGAAAAGGGTTTTGTTTGCAAATGTATATTTGTACTGTGTAGTTTTCTCATAGTATGATGCGTGCTCCTACATCGGAAATCCCCCTTTTTGATGTAGGAGCTTTTTTATTTTCCGGAAATGATTTCAAAGGGTGCAACCAACCGGTTGCCGTCTTCATCTACCAGTGTCAGATAGTGTTGTCCCGGTGAGGGGTTGAGAGCCATGTTGTGAAACTTTCGGGTGGATCCCAGGTATTGCTGGTCGAGATGCCAGTAGATCGTTTTTTCCGCCTGCTGATGCGCTACTTCAAAAACGGTTCGGGATGGCGCTCCGTCAAAGTCCAGGGGAACGTAAATTTTGGCTGCTACCTTCGGGTATATCAGTTCCATGACCTGTTCTGCTCCCACACAGTCAGGTCTGAATGGTGGAACAGGCCGGTAGTGTGGATTTTTGGTCTGATAGTAGTGGCTTTCCAATGGGGGCATGGAAAAGACAGTTTTTGCATGCATTTCCTCGATGCTTGCACAGCTGCGGTTCAATTGGAAGCTTTCGTCTGCCGACAATTTGTGGTGGGGACAAAGTGCCAGCCTGGTGGCATGTTGCGGCAAGGAAAGGTTTTCCACAGGACAAAGCTTGCCTGCGCGGTAACCGCTTTCCCTGCATATATCCAGGCTGATCAGGTCATCCCAGGGGGGCTGGAAGTGGAATCCACGCGGCAATAAGTCAAATATTTCAAATAACAGGGGAGCCGCGGCTCGTATGCCTGTGAGCCCCGGGCGACCTTCGCCGTCGGCATTCCCTGCCCATACTCCGACTACATAGTTGCCATTGAGCCCGACAGCCCATGCGTCTTTGAAGCCAAAACTGGTACCTGTTTTCCATGCAATGTCTTGAGCTGAGAAGAAGCGCTCCCACTGCCCCAGTTCATTGGGTCTTTCTACTTGCTGCATGGCTTTGAAGGCCAGCCATGCGGCAGCGGCACCCACAAAAGCAGGCTGTTCCTGGAGTTTTTCTGCTTTGCCGCTTGCCTCTTCTACCAACAGGGAAGGTGCGGAAAAGTCCGCCTTAGCGTATTGGCTGTTGCGCTCAGCAAAATACCGAAGCGTACGGGCCATTCCGACATACGCAAAACACACATCCTGCAAACTTACTTCGGCACCGCCGAGTACCATGGTCAAACCATAGTGGGAAGGAGGGAAAGCAAGGGTAGAAATACCTGCCTGTTTTAAGCCATGGTGGAATTTTTCTATACCATACCGCTGCAGCAAATTGACAAAGGGGATGTTTAGACTTCTAGCCAGGGCTTTTTCTACACTTACAAGCCCGTCGTACTGAGAATTGAAGTTCTCAGGCTGGTAACCATTGATGTTGACCGGCACATCGGGAATCAGACTTGGAGGGATGATCTGGCCTTCGTGCATCATCAGCGCTGCGAGTAGGGGCTTGAGAATGCTGCCGGAGCTCCGGGCTGCCTGAATTACATCTACCTGTTCCTGATGTCCTGTGTTGTCCTCCCATACGTTTCCAATGTAAACCACCGGTTGCCGGGTGCTGATATCCACTACCAGAGCGGCGATGTTGTGCACCTGATTTAATTTCAATAAATTATGATGCCTTCGCACTGCGGTATTTACACTTACTTGCAGTTCGCGATCCACCGAACTTCTGACGCGGTGTTTGTCAGGGTAGTGTGCGTTAAAAGCTTCTTCGAGGAGATGGGGAGCAAGTCGGGGAAGTGCGTGGACGATTTCAGGTAGTGGTTCGGATATGGACAGTTCGTATGTTGTCGCGTCAATTTTTCCTTGCTGCCAGAGTTTTTTCAGGAGGGAATCACGCTTTTTCAACAACTGTTGCCGGTTTCTTCCCGGGTGGATAAGCCCCGGACTATTGGGAAGCACCGCCAGCATGGCAGATTCTGCCCAGGACAACAAATCTGGTTTTTTGTTGAAATAACGCCAGGAAGCGGCTTCCAGCCCGATGACATTTCCACCGAAGGGGGCGTTGGCAGCATAAAGTGCCAGGATTTCTTTTTTGGAGTATTTCAGTTCGAGCCGGGTGGCCCATATCATCTCCAAAAGTTTGTTGGGGATATTGCGCCTGTGGTGTTCCAGAGCCATGCGCATGACTTGCATGTGCAGGGTACTTCCTCCACTCACAACCCTACCGGCTTTGATGTTTTGATAAATTGCCCTGAATAGGCTGATTGGATCGATACCGGGGTGCTTGTAGAATCGTTTGTCTTCGAAAGCAATAAGGGAAGTAAGGTAAGCTTGGGGCAGGGAGTCAGAAGGCGGGAAGCGCCATTGTCCGTCTTCCGCAATTTTGGCACCGAGGAGTTGTCCGTTTTTATCCTCGAGTATAAAGCTGAGTGGCTTGTCGAATAGGGGATCGGGCAGGCCGAAACCATAAGCGAGCAACCCACTCAGCAGGAGGATTAAACTGTATCTGGAACGGAGTATTTTCAGGAAAGTCCGCCGATCATGTCTTCCGGTCTTACCCATTCATCAAATTGTTCGGCTGTGAGCAATCCAAGTTCAATCGCAGCCTCTTTGAGTGTTTTGTTTTCTGCATGGGCCTTTTTCGCAATGGCAGCGGCATTGTCATACCCGATTTTGGTATTCAGGGCAGTAACGAGCATCAGTGAATTGTTGAGGTGCTGCTTGATGCGCGGATAATCCGGTTCTATACCAACGGCACAATTGTCGTTGAAACTGACACTGGCATCGCCAATGAGTCTGGCAGAAGTCAGGAAGTTGAAAATCATCATCGGCTTGAATACATTCAACTCAAAGTGTCCGCTCATTCCCCCTACGTTGATGGCTACATCGTTGCCCAAAACCTGTGCCATAGCCATGGTCAGCGCTTCTGACTGAGTAGGATTGACCTTACCCGGCATGATAGAAGACCCAGGTTCGTTGGCGGGAATGATGATCTCTCCGATACCGGATCTGGGGCCGGAAGCAAGCATGCGAATGTCGTTGCCTATTTTCATCAGCGAACAGGCTACTGTTTTCAAGGCACCGTGTGCTTCTACAACAGCATCGTGGGCTGCAAGTGACTCGAATTTGTTGGGAGCACTGACAAAAGGCAGTCCGCTTAGTTCGGCTATTTTTTTGGCGACAGCCTCAGCATATCCTTTGGGAGCATTCAAACCTGTACCTACGGCAGTTCCTCCCAAAGCCAGTTCTGACAAATGCGCCATGGTATTTTTGATGGCTTTGATGCCATAGGAAAGCTGTGCGGCATAACCGGAAAGTTCTTGCCCAAGAGTCAAAGGCGTGGCATCCATAAAGTGTGTACGGCCTATTTTTACCACTGACATAAACTCACCTGACTTGTCGGCGAGGGTTTTTTGCAGCAATTCCAGGCCGGGGAGGGTAGTATGAACCAGGATGTGGTAAGCTGCGATGTGCATGGCAGTCGGGAAAGTATCGTTGGAAGACTGCGATTTGTTGACATCGTCATTGGGGTGAAGTACCTTTTTTTCGTCGCTGAGTTTGCCCCCGTTGAGTACATGGCCGCGATTGGCGATGACTTCATTGACGTTCATGTTGGACTGGGTACCCGAACCGGTTTGCCAGACCACCAGAGGGAACTGATCGTCCAGCTTCCCTGCCAGAATTTCGTCGCAGACGAGAGCGATCAAGTGAGACTTTTCATCGGAGAGTATCCCCAATTCATTGTTGGTCAGTGCAGCTGCCTTTTTCAAAATGGCAAATGCGCGTATGATTTCTACCGGCATTTGGTGGCCACCGATTTTGAAATTTTCCATCGAACGCTGGGTCTGTGCGGCCCAGTATTTGTCAGCAGGCACGTCTATGTACCCTATGCTGTCTTTTTCCTTTCTGAATTCCATATTTTGGGTTTGTATATTAATAATATTGTGTGGCAAAAATAATGGGTTTTTGGCAATCAGTAGCCTACCGACAATTTAAAGATGTCTGATTTTCATCATTTGCCCGTAGGCAATAATTATGCAGCCCCCGCTAAACTTATTATATTTGACTTTGTTAAAACTTACCACAAAAGCATATTCCATAACCATAAAAAATAGCGCTAATATGGCTTTTCAACTACCGGATTTACCCTATGCATTCGATGCACTGGAGCCTAATATCGATGCAAAAACCATGGAAATTCACCATGGCAAGCACCACGCAGGTTACACAAACAACCTGAATGCTGCCATCGCAGACTCTCCCCTTGCTGATCAAAGTATCGAAGATATCCTGGCTAACGTATCCCAGCACTCAATGGCAGTAAGAAACAATGGTGGAGGATATTTCAACCACTGTCTTTTCTGGGAAGTAATGTCTCCCAATGGAGGAGGTAACCCTGATAACCTGAGTGTGGGTGCAGCCATCAAGGACGCTTTCGGTTCCTATGACGACTTCAAAAAAGAATTCAGTGCAGCAGCAGCTACGCGCTTTGGTTCAGGCTGGGCCTGGTTGTCCCTTGACGGAGCTGGAAAACTGTTTATCAGCAGCACACCCAATCAGGACAATCCGTTGATGGATGTTGCCGATAAAAAAGGAACTCCGGTATTGGGCTTGGATGTATGGGAGCACGCATACTATTTGAACTACCAAAACAGACGCCCTGATTACATTTCTTCTTTCTTCAATGTAATCAACTGGGAAGAAGTTAACAAGCGTTTCGAAGCTGGAAAATAATTGCTTCAGACCTTGCAAGAAAAAAGCCCCCGAAGAAAGTATTCGGGGGCTTTTTATTTGGTAGCCTGTCGGCAAAAAAACAGCGCTGAAAACTATTTGCCCTTATATTTTACTGCCTGATACATCTTTTCAGCTTCGTCCAGGGTGAAGGTACCTACCATGCCCGTCTGGAAAATGTATTCTTTGTCTCCTTTGATTTGAATATGGCGGAAACCATAGCTTGCATTGGTGGAGTCCAACATGGTCTCATAAATGAAGCCATTTTCTTCTTCTTTGACAATTTTGGAAAAATAACGCATATCCTTGACAGCGTTTATTTGCTCGCTTTTCACTTTCGCCAAGTCAGTAGTAGTAGCATTGGAAGCATAAATCTGAACAAAATAGTTGTCCTCTTTATTCTTGATTGTAACATCTTTCATCCAGCCCGAATAATCCTGAGCCTTAACATCTATGCTGTCCGGAGCCAGAATAGTAATGGGAATGCCCCAATTGATAAGGTCTTTGGGTTTCCAGTTTTTACTGGGGTCATTTTCACAATTGGCTAGCAGGAGAAGGACCAGCAACCACAAGTAATTTTTGTACATACCGTGCAATTTTAGTTGTATTCTAAGAGCAACAAAAATAATGGTTTTCTTCGCAAAAGACTTAAATTTGTTTCGCATTCAATAGCCGTTTCCCGGATATGATCAAAAAATTACACATTCAGAACTACGCCATCATTGATGAACTTCAGATTGACTTTTCTGAAGGGTTGACCATCATAACAGGTGAAACCGGCGCAGGTAAATCCATCCTGATCGGTGCCTTGGGCTTGATTATGGGCAGCAGGGCAGATACCAAGGCTTTGTACAATGAATCAGAAAAGAGCATAGTGGAGGGCTTTTTTGATATTTCCTCCTATGACCTGGTTCCTTTTTTCGAAGTCAATGAATTAGATTACGATCCGGAACTGGTTATCCGCCGAGAAATCAGCCCCTCGGGTAAATCACGGGCCTTTATCAATGATACCCCCGTCAATCTGACAACCCTCCAACAGTTGTCTTCTACCCTAATTGACCTTCACCAGCAGTTCGATACCCTGGATATCCACGAGACCTCTTTCCAGTTAAGGGTACTGGATGCCCTGGCTGAAAACAAAAACCTGCTGGCAGCTTATCGCAGACAGTATCGGCAATTTGAATCAGATAAGGCTAAATTGGCTTCCCTTAAAGAAGCACAGTCCCGATCTGCGAAAGAACAGGACTACCTCTCCTTTCAGTTGTCAGAACTGGAGGAGGCTGCGCTCACTTCCGGAGAACAAGAAGCGCTTGAAGAAGAGCAAATGCGCTTAACCAACGCCGAAGACATCAAAAAAAATATGTCCGCCGCTTACCTGGCATTGAGTGAAGACGAGGCAGCAATCATCAGTCAGCTGGATGATATCCTTCATGCAGTGCAGGCAGTGAAAAAATTTGACAAAGACATCGAATCCGTTTTCCAACGTCTGGAAGGTGTGAAATACGAACTCGACGATTTATCGAGAGAGCTGGAGCGCCTCTCAGAAGGCACGGAATTCGATCCGGAAAGATTGAACGAAATCCAGCTTCGCCTGGACCTGATCTATCGACTGCAAGCAAAGCATCAGGTACAAAACATAACAGGGTTACTCGCCATCCAGGCACAACTCGGTTCTCAGCTGCAAGCAGTTGATGACCTGGACGAACAGATAGCAACGCTCGAAGCTGCTACTGCCCGTCAATACGAACAACTTCGGGAAATCGCCCGGAACCTGTCAGAAAGAAGAAAGTCAGTGATCCCTGATTTCGAAAAGCAGGTGATAGACATGCTCCGCCTTTTGTCTATGGAGCACGCCCAACTGGAAGTGGCCGTCACACTACTGCCTCAGCCCGGTCCAACCGGAATGGATGAGGTCAACTTCCTGTTTGCAGCTAATATGGGAAGTCGGCTTCAATCTATCAAAGATGTCGCTTCAGGAGGTGAAATTGCCC
>JALQTV010000180.1 GCA_023268675.1 Saprospiraceae bacterium
GCCTGCCAATCGCAATGAATTGGGCAGTTCCCTCAAAAAATACGAGCAACTCTCGGCGCGACACGGGCAAACCCAAATATTCATAGAAACACCTTATCGAAACAATGCTTTTATAGAAACAGCGCTGAAGTACCTTTCTCCTACTACACAAATGTGTATTTCGGCAGATCTTACCCTTCCTACTCAGTGGATTTATACTGCTGAGGTACATCGATGGAAGCAAACCAACATACCTGACCTCCATAAACGTCCCGCAATTTTTTTGATTTTGGCAAAAAAATAACTGCACTTAGTTTAAACCTTAAACTAAGAAAACCATTCTTACAATAACTGTGTTTCCAAAATAAAACCAAAGAACATGAACACCCTTACTGATGCGGCAATTTTCCTCGAAACCAAAGGTTACCTGGACGTCGCTGTTGACCCTGATTTGGACCTTGTGGCTGAGATCGAAAGATTGAAAAAAGAAAAGAACGCTATCATCCTCGCGCACTATTATCAAGATGCTGATATTCAGGATATTGCAGATTATATTGGAGACAGCTTGGGCTTATCTCAGGAAGCTGCTGCCACGGATGCTGATATCATCGTTTTTGCAGGAGTACACTTTATGGCCGAAACGGCAAAAATTTTGTCTCCTTCCAAAAAAGTGCTGCTTCCCGACCTCAAGGCCGGTTGTTCACTCGCGGATTCCTGTCCGGCTCCGGTATTCCGGAAATTCAAAGAAAAATACCCGGATCATGTGGTAGTAAGTTATGTCAACTGTACTGCCGAAATGAAGACGCTTACAGATATATGTTGCACGTCCACCAATGCAGTTCAGGTTATTGAAAGCATCCCCGAAGACCAACCCATCATCTTCGCACCCGATATCAATTTGGGGCGCTATCTGGAGAAAAAAACCGGTCGTAAGATGGTTTTGTGGGACGGCTCCTGCATGGTGCATGAGATTTTCTCTGCAGAGAAAATTACCAAGCTCATGAGCAAGCACCCTGAGGCAGAATTGATTGCCCATCCGGAATGCGAAGAAATCATTTTGCAGCATGCCAGTTTTGTTGCCTCTACTACCGGTTTGCTAAAATATACCCAGCGCAGTGCCACCCAAACCTTCATTGTAGCTACGGAGTCGGGCATCATACATCAGATGCAGAAAGCTTCGCCTGACAAAACATTCATACCGGCACCTCCCAACAATACCTGTGCATGCAATGAATGTCCGCATATGCGCCGCAACACTTTGGAAAAGCTATACCTGTGCATGAAATACGAGCAGCCGGAAATACGGTTACCTGATCACATCGTCCGAGATGCCAGAGCTTCCATTGACCGCATGTTGGAGATTTCTGCGAAAGCGGGATTATAAAAATCCCCGAAAATCTACTGTTATGATAAAATAAAAAGGCCAAATTTCCCTTTTATCATGGAATTCGTTTTTCGCAAAACAAGCAGTACAACATGAGTATGCGCATTGGATTTCTTTGCCTGGGACTTTTTTGGCTATGGCAGCCCCTTCAAGCACAACGAGGTTGGGAAGCGGGCCCTTGGGGAGGAACTTCTTATTATTTTGGTGATCTAAACACAAATTTTGATCTCAGCAAGCCGGGTTGGTTTGCCGGAGCCATGTTTCGATACAATTTCAACGAGCGCATTGCCCTGCGTTTTGCAGGAAACGGGGGGTTCATCAGTGCTGACGATGCCATCTCATCCAATCCTTTCGAAAGAGCTCGCAATCTAAGTTTTCAGTCTGGTTTGTTTGAAGCCTCAACGGCTTTTGAGTTCAACTTTTTGCCCTATATTCATGGAAGTAAGGACAATTTTTTCACTCCTTACCTGTTACTTGGTTTTAATATTGTGCATTTCAATCCCAAAACCGAGTACAACGGTCAACTCGTCGAATTGCGTCCTCTGGGCACCGAGGGACAGTTCAAAGGGGAGGAATACTACACCGTGACCAGTGGATTTATGTATGGTATGGGACTCAAATTTGACCTGAGTTATCGCTGGAGCATCAACTTTGAACTCTCCGGACGCAGCCTGTCCACTGATTATCTCGATGATGTCAGTACGGTGTATGCCGAAAAAGATGATCTTTTGCGCGATCGCGGTGCCCTAGCAGTTGCCTTGTCTGATCGCTCGATTAGCATAGACGGGGTAGAAGGTCCCATAGGCAGCCCCGGCAGACAACGTGGCAATGCCAGTAACAAAGACAGCTATGTTTTTTTGGGTATAGGCTTCATGTATTACTTTGGGGACCTGCGCTGTCCGGAATACAGCAAACGATAAGCCATGCAGCAGGTAGAATTCACCCTTCCGGTCTTTCCCCGCGGCTATCACCTTATCACAGAAACTGTCATCAGGCAGTTGCCTCCCCTGCCTGTAACAGGCATATTGCACCTTTTCATCAAACACACTTCCGCCGCCCTGCTCATCAACGAAAATGCTGATCCTACCGTCCGAATGGATTTTGAAAGCATCTTCAATCACATCGTACCCGAAAATCTTCCTTTCATCCGACACGACATGGAAGGCCCCGACGACATGCCTGCTCATATCAAGGCAGCTATGATGGGTTCGGGTATCCACATCCCCATTACAAGACAGCGACTCAACCTGGGTACCTGGCAGGGAATCTACCTGTGTGAATTTAGAAACCGTGCACCCGGCAGGAGCCTGGTAGCGACGGTGTGGGGGTGAGAAATTTGATCATAATTTTATGGTACTTATTATCCTTTTCATAACCTCCCATTCCCGATGCTGAACTTCTGTAGAAATTTTGATGATAGTGTTGGCTATTTCCAATGCCGGTGCATCATCGCTAAGCAAATACGGAATTGCATCCGCAAAGGGGCTAGAAAAGAGAGAATCCCTTTCTTTGAGCAATCCGTCGTGAGGTGCAATTTCTTCTAGCAAATCAGCAAGGTTTCGCCCATCATTGGTAACAAAGCCTACATTGTATAAATTTACACGAGTAGTCTTCATTGTCTCTCTCACATCTCGTATAGCATCCACAATTATGCGTTCTTTTTCTTCCTCCGTTAGGGATACTTCGCATTCTTTCACCCTGGCATTCAATACCAGTCCTTTCCAAGCCAGGGCATTCATCGTCCCATGGCGATGCCAATTCATGATATTTTCCAATTGGCCCGGACTATCCACCAGGTACCCCTTTGAGGCCAATTTGGCACCACTTCGTTTCCCGGAAAAGGCGATAGCGATACCAATGATGATGAACAGTGGCAGAAGATAAAAGTAGAGCCTATTCTTTTGCCCAAGTAAAGCGTTCTCGCTCCTTAGTTGTTCATTTTGCTCTTCCAGTGATTTGATATAACTTAACTTTAACAGCCTGTTTATAACTGTCTTGAAGGAAGTTTGATCTGTAGGATTCAGACAGGCACTAAATTGTTTTTCACTATAATCAAGTGCTTCTGCTACTTCTTTGTTACTCACTTGATCGATGTAGTAACGCCCATTATACAGAACCCTACCAAAATGCTTTTCCAGCAATTGAATGAATGTTTCGTGTGTGTACTTCATGTTTATCAAGGTTGTTTCCAGGTTCTATCAAATATGGAGCTTGAATAGAAGCTGGATATTTGCTTAAAATAATAAAATAAATTCTTTTTAGGAAAAGGTAGCCGGACTTATAACTATTCAGAGGACTTGCTAAATAGTTATAAGTTCGGCTACAAAACTTAAAAAAATCACCTATGACCTACCTTCCACTCAATCGCGCTATGGAAATTTTGGAGCTCACTGATATTGAAGGATTAACAAGTCCCGAATTGGATTCAGCGATTCGTCAAGCAAAAAAGAAGTGGCATCCTGATAAAGTCGCTCCTACCGGAGACACCAAAATTATACAAAGCTACACAGCAAATTTCCAGTTGATCGAACCGGCATCTCAGGCCTTGCGAGCTTTTCTGGAGGGAAAATACCACAGTGGAGATCGAATAACCCATGAACAAACGACTGCCCAAAGGGAGCCATTCGAAGTAATTCGTGAAAACGCTGCAGAAATGCAGCAAAAGCTAAAAGGATTGTGGATGAGCGTTCGTCGGCAAAAATACAAATATACAGAGGAGGAAGTATTGCTGAGTGAGGGTATCAAACTACGAGAACTTATCGATCACGACTACAGAGACAATGTCGCGATCAATGCTCTGTACAGTTTTCAAGCTTTTAATTCAACATTTGGGATAGTAATCATCCTATTGAATATTCTGGGATCTTCATTGGGATTCTGGGGCATACTCATCTGGGAGCTGTATGCCCTGTTTTGTCTCTTGGCTTTCCTCCCTCTTTCCCGGTTTTGGCTTCCCACCTTCCTTAAAAAGATCATGTTGGGGGTAATAGATTTTGGGATTACCACATACAATGGTATGCGCAGTGGTTGTGCCTGGAGCATGTGGTTTACCATTTCCTTTTTTATCGTGGACTTTCTAAACAAGGCCATAAAGTACCTGGTCATTTTTCCACTTTATGAAATCGGCAAGTTGATTGTTGGAGACAAAATAGTCGGAGTTGTAAAAGACAAAGTAGATTACTATGGTGGGTCTCCTGACTGGTATATCGAAGAATTACTTGCAAAGAACCCCAAGGAGATGACAGAAGAAGAGCTGTATAATTTCTCGGACATCTACACTCAACTTGCCGATGCTCCTCTTATTTCTGACAATCCCTCTTCTATAGAACACCCCTAAATCAAGTGGTATGCGGTCACCCTACGGTAAAAAAAACCTGTTTTTTGTAGCAGTACTGGTCTTTTTCATAACAAAAATATCAGGTCAAACCAATAATTGTCAAGTCATCGGTTTTTGGCGGGGATCTGATGGTGAAAAAATCAATTATTTGGATTTTAATGAGAAACAGGTTCTGATGATCAATGAAACCGAAGAAGGAAAATGTATCATCAGGGATTTTGGTTCTTACAACATTTCGGAAGATTCATTATGGATAGAGCTGTATTATAAAAAGGAGCACAAACAATCGTTGATACAATTCATTACCTGTGATTCTATGATACTTACTCCTCTATACAACAAGCAGCCCTGGCCAAACGGTGCTATTCGACTTGGAAGAATAGACGGACATTTGTGCGATCAACCCGAAGGTTTTCTCTTTAATCCACCGCTCACAAAAAGGCATGGATTCAGGGACGGAGTGGGTGATATCTTTGTGTTTTTGTATGGCCCCATGCTGATTATCTGGTTCTTCTTTTATCTGAAAAAGCGGAGGGACGTATCTTTTTTGATTTGGATAGTCATGGCCATAATGGCGCTGATTTTTTCCTTTTTTCTTGAATCTATCTTTCTATATTTTGTACTTAATATTTCCATTTTGGTCCAGCGATACCTCTACCATCATAAGAGGTTACCTGTACCGGCAGGAGTCATTCTTTATGGCTGTTTCGCTGGTTTGATCATTATGATTGAATATATCATTCGATTTGGCCAAAAGGAATTCACAGTTTACACTTCATTGGTGCCTGTCCTGGTCAATTTAGTTGGAATACGATTGGCTTTCAGACTTTTGAAAAAACTTTACCTATTCTTTTTACCGCAAACTCTGGCAGATGCTTTGATAAGAGATATTGAGGAGCAATACAGAGGTAATTTCATCGGAGCTCTGAAAACACCAAGATTTGATGCCTTGATGTATAGCTTACTGTTTACAATTTTACTGCAGGGCGTTCCCCAGTATATCATTGCGAGCTTTCACTTTTCTGCAGCTGACTTTGTATTCTCCTACCTCTTGTTCTGGAAATAATTTCTCCAAACCAAATCATATTAATATGCAAAGAAATAAAGAAACAACCCTTGAAAAACCATTAACAGAAAACACCCGCTTGGACGAGCGCCTGGCGTCTATGGTTTTGCATTCGGTCGACAATTTTCTAGATAGCAAAAAGAATAATCCTTCTCCTGTACTACTCTATCAATGGTTGAGCAGGGGTAGGAATGCCTACAAGCAGCTAAACAATGCCGGCCAAAAGAGCAT
>JALQTV010000181.1 GCA_023268675.1 Saprospiraceae bacterium
AGGAACTCGCTGCCCAACAACAAATGAGAGATTCGCTTGCTGCCATACAGGAACAACCCTCAGAGGAATTGGCTGTAATGCAAGAGCGGTCATTTTCAGGAGGTGCAGGAGTTGAAGGAATGGAACAACTTGTTGAAGGTGATTCAGCCTCCATGACGCTTCTGAAATCTGTTTATGGACCATTTGCAGGGTCAGCCACAGGCGAAGCAAAAGCTGTAGTCCTTGAAAATGAATGGATGAAGATAACCTTTTCCACTCGAGGGGGTAGAATTACAGAAGCAATGCTTAAAAAGCACAGCAAAATAATTTTAGATAGTGCAGGAAATGAGATCAAAATCCCATTAGTATTGTTGGAAGATCCCAAAAATGCCTTTAGTTATTTTTTGCCTCTTCCAGGAACTGAAAAAGGAGGAATAGCCACTCAAAGCCTTTTCTTTGACGTTAGCAAAAAGACTGATAATTCGATCAGCTTTGTTGCAGGCGATAAATCCGGGGTGTATTTTGAACAAACTTACACTATAAACCCTGACAACTACCTTCTGGACTACGAAATTTCAAGTAATGGTCTGACAGGTGTTCCGGAAGGAAATCTGGATCTTACGTGGATCAACTACCTTGATAAAATAGAGATCAACAATAAAGTGGAGCAAACCTACGGTGGACTGTATTTTAAAACTACAGAAGATGGAGTAGATTATCTTTCAAAGAGAGCTGATGATGAAGAACAATTCGATGAGAGTAAAGTCGAATGGGTGAGCAATTCTAATCAGTTTTTCAATAGTACTCTTTTTGCAGCAAATGGATTCTTGGGAGGTGCTACAGCTATAGAGGTAATGGGAAACGATGCAAGGGACTTGAAGAAATGTGAGGCCACGTTGAAGGTGCCGGCAAATACCTCCTTTGGTATGCAATGGTACATAGGTCCAAATGAGTTTAAGCGAATGAAAGCCATCGACCCTGACTTCACAGATGTTATACCATTTGGTAGCAGTATACTGGGCACAATCAACCGTTGGATCATTCGACCGGTATTTACATTTTTGGCTAGTTTAATTGGAAGTATGGGGGTAGTGATTCTTATTCTAACCCTTATCGTGAAAATGGTCTTGTATCCTTTGACCTATAAAATGCTTTACTCACAATCAAAGATGGGGGCTTTAAAGCCACAGATTGAGGGGCTAAAAGATAAATTTAAAGGAGATCAACAGGCTCAGCAAATGGAAACCATGAAGCTTTACAGGGAGTTCGGCGTAAATCCCCTGGGTGGCTGTATGCCAATGTTGCTTCAAATGCCAATATGGATTGCTTTGTACAGATTCTTCCCTGCATCCATCGAATTCAGACAAGCTTCCTTTCTATGGGCTACCGACCTTTCTTCTTATGATGTGTTTTTGAGGTTACCATTTGAAGTACCACTAGGGTTCGGATCTCACGTCAGCTTGTTTACCATGCTTTGGGCATTGACCACTCTGATCTATACCTATTACAACACAAAGGACATGGATATGTCTGCCAACCCGGCTATGAAGTATATGCAATATGTAATGCCAATTTTCTTTTTGGGATTCTTTAATAGCTATGCATCTGGCCTAACATGTTACCTGTTGTTCAGCAACATCATAAATATCGCACAGACCTTGATTACAAAAAATGTAATCATTGACCAGAATAAGATCAGAGAAGAATTGGATGCTTATAAGAAAAAACCAAAGAAAAAAGGTGGATTTCAGGAACGATTGGAAAATGCCCTCAAAGAACAGCAACGAATAGCTGCAGATAGAGAGGCCGGTAAAGGAAAGAAAAAATAAGCCCCATAACTTGTTTTACAGAGGTAATCATCAAAATAAAGGGCGCAAGAAATCTAATTCTTGCGCCTTTTATTTTGATAAGCTTTTGTTCTTTGTTCTGAAACAATAAACCAAATGAATGAGTTATTGTCCCTTTTGCCCTCATAACTCTAAACTAAGAATTATGGTTCCAGATAAATTTTCTGAGCAGGAACTACGATTTCACTTTTCTCAAGCTGATTGATGGCTCTGAGTTGATCTACGTCCATATTGTATTTTCTGGCAATACCAAACAAGGTTTCTCCTTCCAGTACGATGTGGAATCTCCTTGAACCTGCAGGTCGGCTATCATAGGGAGTGGGCCCTGGCGTAATTCCTCCTTTGGGAGTAGTTGAATCATAAAACATTGGAGTATTTCGATTGGGTGGCGTAACGAGTTTTTCACCGACAACACCAGGCATTATCAACTTTTCCCCACTAAGGGCAGGATCAATTAACTCGTATGGTTGAGGAAGGTCCCCTTTCAAGGTTAGCCCTGGCGACGGAGCGGTTTCGTAAGAAACACAGTGACTGGTTTTTAGCTGTTGCCCAATTCTGATAATGTCTCCCTCTCCCAGGTTGTTGAATTCCTTAAATTTCCATACAGCATAACCATACTTATATGCTATGGAAGCAATGGTTTCACCGGCTTGAACCGTGTGGATGTCTGCCAACTCTGACATATCATACCCCCCCTTGTTTTGTAAGGTTCCAGAATGGAAAACGATTACATCATCCTCTACAATTTTTCCACCGGCTGCTTGGTTAGGATCCAAATTGAAGCCACCCTGGAATTCAGGTGTGATGACGGAAGGTTGGCTAACGATGATTTTATCACCGGGATAAATGAGGGAATTGTTGTTAAGATTGTTCCACTGATTGATGTCACCTAACCCTACATTGTATTTTTTTGCTATTGAATAAAGTGTCTCTCCTTTTGAAACGGTATGTTGAATAGGCGAAGGAGAAACTTTTTCTACACTGCCTTTCGGAGTGAAACTATCATAAGCAGTAATCACCGGTGTTGACTCTACCGGCGATGTTTCTTCTGGAAGCTTGCCACACAGTATTTTCAGGAAAATATCCGGCGTTTTACCGTTTATTTGAATCAAACTTTTGACACGATTGAAGGCATCTTCAACGTTTTTGCCCATGCGCTCCTCCAAAACACCTATTTCAGGTGAAAGTAAGATGTCTATGTGGGGGAAAACGCCGGGAGCCCGTGAAAACTGCCTGAAGATGAACCCACCAGAACAATCATTTTCTACCCGGCCTTCGAAGTACACTTCAGCACTTTTGTTGTCTCTTGCAATGTTTTCTCCAATGGTTCCATCCAGTAAATTGAATTGAAACTGATAACTGGGACCTGAATAGGAGATGACCCATTCTTTTAGCCTGAAAAATGAAGTTTGGATGACAGGGTAGAGGCCATACTTTCTGGCACTTTCTTGCAACACGATGAAAAATCGGTCCGAGCTACCATAGAATGTCTCAAAAAGCTTTGCATTTAGCTGAGGATTTGTACAAGATACAAAGTTGGCAGGCACATAATCCAATGTATTTACTCCCTTGGTTCCCGTTTCAAGGATTACTTTTTCACCTTGCGAAAGATTGATATGGAAAACTAGGCTTGTATCTGCGGCCTCTCCTGTTTCATAAACATAGGTAAGGCGATCCATACAATTTTCATCAAAAAGGATATAGTAATCCTTTGCAGAAAGGGAAAAAGAGAACAGGGCCAATAGAAGGCCGGTTAAAGAGAGAGGCGCGAATTTCATATAAGCTTGTTTTTAGAAAGCAATCTTTGGCATTGAATTATACCAAAAATACATTCGTATAATACAAATTTAGTACAAATTATTTTGTGCCGTCCGGAAAATGTAGACAGGAGAGAGGGGGCAGCTCTTTAACTTCCTGATTCTTCAGGAGCAACCAGGCCTTTTTGAATAGCATAAAGTACCAATTCTGATGTAGAATTCATTTGAAGTTTCTTCATGATATTCTTACGGTGAGTGTAAACTGTATGAGTGCTGAGATTTAATTGGTTGGCTATCTCTTTGGCGATGAGCCCTCTGGAGATTAATTGAACAATTTCAATTTCTCGGCCAGTCAGCGGTACTGCATCAACAGGAACGACTTGCCTGGCGAAAGATTTTTCGATGAGGTAATTTAATATCTTGGTGCAGAAAAAGCGATCTCCTCTTTGAGTAGCTTTGATAGCATCCAGTATTTCTTCTTCGTCACAAGTTTTGGTGAGGTAACTATTGATGCCATATTCCAGGACTAAATCAATGTTCTTCTTATCTTCATCTGAGCTAATCACTAATACTTGGAGATCCGGAGTCAGATTTTTTACATTTTTTATCGTGTTACTGTCAAAGTAACCGGGTTGGTTATAGTCTATGATTAATACATCTGGTGTGGTTTGTCTCAAGTATTGCAATAATTCTTCCTCATCTCCAACTTCTGCAATGACCTTGTAATGCGGATGTTCTGATAGAACTGCGCGCAAGCCTATCCGGGCAAGAAAATGCGTATCGGCTACACAAATGGTTATTTCTTCTCGCACTTTTTTATTTCTTTTTAACCAAAAATAATTTCTAAGTGCCGGGCACACAAATTAATTTAGACTTAATTCAAATGAAAATCAATTGTACTTCTCAGCTATAAAAAAAAGCTCACTACCTGCCCTCGGTGTAATAGAATCTTTGGCTTCGATCATCAAGTCTATATAAAAGTGGTCTCCAAACAATTTTTGGTACTCTTCAGCTGAACCTCCAAAAGGGGGGCCTGGTTTGTCAAATTTTTTTGCAAAAAGTAACCCAGCTACCTTCCCCTTGGGAACTAAAAGTTCGGAACATTTTTCGACATACTTCTTTCTGAGAGAAGGATCGATAGCACAAAAAAATGTTTGCTCCAATATAAGGTCAAACTTCCCGCTTAGTTCAAAGAAATCTTGTATTAAACAATTTTCTCGTGGAAATTCGGGAATTTTTTCCAGAAGGGTATCAAATGCGGACACTGCCCAATCGCAAATTTTGAAATTGCGGAATCCATGTTCCCATAAAAAAGCAGCCTCGTGCGCTTTTCCTGCACCTGGAATGAGTATGGCTGTATCTTTTTGCGTCAGGGTGTAGATGAAGTTGCAAATAGGGGGGGAGGCATAACCGATGTCCCAGGGAGTATCGCATGCTTTGTACCTTCTTTCCCAGTAATTGTCGTTAAGTGTTGCCAAAATGGTTGTTTTAATTGGGGAAACTATAATTGGAATTACCGATCTCTGTTTTGTGTTCAAAATTTATTTTCAGCGAAAACTTTGGGTCAAAGGCTTGAATAAGCGGTAAAAACATGGTGTTTAACAACTCAATTGCCTGGGTTTTCGCTTTTTCCAATACCCTGTCTTCCTCTATGGCTTCCCTCCTAAACTCTTCTCTTAATAAATTGATATTGCGGTTCAGATCAATGCCTTGTAATTCGCGCATCCATCCTATTTCCATTTTATCAATTCTCGGATAAACCTCATGAGACAGAACGACAGGTTCTGCCAGCGTAAGGTTGACTACCCTGGATTTTTCATTCAATTCAAGATGAAAGTATTCGTCTAACCTAAACCCTGTTTTTATTACGGAAATGGCAGAAATCTGGACATCGGTAGTGGATACTGCCATTCCCAGAAATTTGGTTTGTAATTGCTGGCTCAAACCTTTTTTATCACGCTGTTCATAGGTAGCCAATTCTGCAATTACTCTAGATACTTTTTCTTCGAGTATCCCCTGTGACCGTCCAAAGTCTTCTATTGCAGCTCTCTCTTCGAGTTGTTTGATCATTGGTTGCAGGGCTTCAGTAAGTGCAACGCCGCAAGGGTCCTCAACCTTTGTTCCTTTTGCGTAGAATTTTCCGGAACTGGTTTTTAGTACCTCACTTAATACTTGTTGCATTAAAAAGCAAGTGTATTTGGATGCGATGATGTGTATTTTTTCAACGGCATTAATTGCTTCATTTTCATACCAACTTTGATAAAGACTTGAACTTGTATCCTTTGCCGCGATAAAATCTCGGTAATACCATGATCTGAGTTCCCGGTGAAAGTTCCCTTTGTAAATATCAACCATTTTATTCACCAAACTTTGTT
>JALQTV010000182.1 GCA_023268675.1 Saprospiraceae bacterium
CCATAGGCTGGTCGAGTTTGTCTTCCAGCCTCATGTTTAAAGCAGCTATTTTTTCGGCGGCCAGCCGGCGAAAGGAATGATCGGTACCAATGACCAGTCTTTTTGGGCCCGTTCTTAGAGCTGCGAGCCTGAAATTTTCAAGGATGCTTAGTTCCGGAGCTGTACCACCCAGAGGATCCTGAAACACCCGGGCTATCCACTTGCTGCGAGCGTAATCGGGAACTGAGCTCAGCTCCTTTCCATTAAGGAGGATCTGTCCGGAACCGGGAGGAATAGAACCGGATAGTATGTTCAAAAGGGTACTCTTGCCCGATCCATTGGAACCAACCAGTACCAGAAAGGTACCCTTACTGATTTCCAGGTTGATGTCTCGGAGTGCTTCCACTTCGTTGACTTTCCCCCGGTTGAAAACCTTGTTCAGATGCTTGAGTTGTATCATGCCTTTTCGCTTTGCAAGAGTCTGGGAATGCCTACGATGCCCAGGATAAACAGGGTGGTAATCAATTTTAAAAGGTTGGGGTGTATGCCGAAACTAAGTGCAAGAGCCAGTACCAGTTGAAACAACAGGCAGCCTGTGATGATCAGCACCAGGCGTAGCCATATTTTTCTGACATGTAGCCATTGGATCAGCGCATCTCCAATAAGTACGGAGCCAAGACCTACAAGTACGATGCCTATTCCCATGTTGACATCGGTAAACCCCTGGTATTGTGCTACAAGGAAGCCACTGAGGGCAGTCAAAGCATTGGCAAGTGCCAGGCCTGTGATCTTCATACGACGGTTGTTGATGCCCTGTGCGGCGGCCATGGAGGGGCTGTCACCGGTTGCACGCATGGCGAGGCCAAAATCGGTGCGCAAAAGATAACTCAGCAGGGCTATGAGCAGGAGCAGAAAGCCTCCCACAATGGTCAGTTCGTTGAAGATTTCTTTGGAAAATACCTCCAGAGAAGAAAAAAGGGTAGGGGTGTTTACGAAAGGTATGTTGGAGCGACCCAATATGCTCAAATTGACGGAGTATAATCCCGTCATGACAAGAATTCCGGCAAGCAGCGCATCTATTTTCAGGCGGGTATGAACCAGCCCTGTAAGTACGCCGGCCAAGGCTCCTCCCATCAGTACACAAAGGAGGGTTGCCCACCAGGGCCATTGCTGGAGCAACAAAATAGCCGTGATGGTGGCTCCGAGGGTATAGCTGCCATCGGTAGTGATATCGGGGATTTTGAAAATTTTCATGGTGATGAAAATTCCAAGTCCCATGGCAGACAATGCCAGCCCAAGAATGACAGCGGTGATGAAAAAGATCATTGTATGGGGCTGAAGTTATCGGGAAGTGAAAGACCGAAGCGGGCAGCTGCCTCGGGGTTGAAAACCCGCTTCCTTGTTTTTACAAGTTCCCAGCTCATTCCCTCTGTATTTCCTTTTTGCAGAAAAGCAGCTGCCTGCACACCGGATTGGTAGCCCCATTCATAAATGTCGGCACCAAAAGCAGCCAGAGCACCGCGCTTCACCAGACCCGCTTCACTGGTAAAAACCGGTACATTGGCTTCGTTACAAGCCTTGAGGATGGTTTCAAAAGCACTGAATATGGTGTTGTCCGGGTTGGCAAAAAAAGCATCTATGTTTTCGTTGAGCAATGCAGCAGTCACCAGGGATACGTCGGCAGAAGTATTGACAGCTTTGGCGGTAAGTACAAGCCCCTGTGCGAGGGCCAGCTGTTTGAGCCGCTCATAAGAGGCTACTGATTGTGGTTCGGATTGGTTGTAGAGCAGGCCTATGTTCAGAGATTGGCCGCGGGGACTCAGCAAGTTGCCAATCATAGCAAAAGAAGTGTCAATGTAGGAGAGCTCTTCTGCGGTGCCGAACAAATTAGCGGGAGCATTTCCTTCGGCATCAAGCAACTCCATCTTTGCAGGAGTAGGAGAGACCATCATAAAAACGGGAATGTCCTGTGTTCGCTGAACGGCTGTAATGGTTGATAAAGTGGGGCTGGCTGCAATCAGATCAACTTCCTGACTGATGAAGTAATTGACAATTTGGGTCAGGGTTGGGATGTCTCCCTGGGCATTGCGGTAAATCAGTTTCAAGGTGCCGGCTTCTTCGGAGTACCCTCGGTCTGTCAGTGCCTGCAAAAAACCATCTTTGGCCAGTGCTATGGTTTCATCCTCAAAGGCATCGACAAAGCCAATGAGTGGGAGAGCTGCAGAATCAGATTCTGAGCAGGAGTTCAGACCCAGAATGAGTATTGCAAGTAGCAAAAGCAGTCGGGAAGCAGGTGTTTTCAAGGCAGAAAGTTTTGATGATGGATTTGCGTTATGTGACAAGTTTTACCGTGATTTGTTCAAAAGTAAGGTAATTTGCGCGCTTTAAAATAAATAATCCATGTCAGAAAATCCACCTGTTTCAGAAGGAAGCATCTTGCCGGAATGGTCGCTGCTTCCCATATTCGATGAGCCTGTTCCGTCTTTGTCAGATTTTGCCGGAAGGCCGGTACTTATTCTGTTTTTCAACAATGATTGTCCAGCTTGTAAGGGCAGAGGTTTCCCTTATGCCAATCAGGTAGTGCTTAAATATCCCGAAATTCAGGTTATTGGCATACATACCCGCTTTGCAGGACCTGAATTTGATGATGAGACACTGAAAGGCTTGAAAGAGGAGTTCCACCTTCGTTTTCCCTATTTTCGCGATGAAGAACCTGCCAAAACGGGCTGGCGTTACGATGCGGGCGGAACCCCTCACTGGATTCTCACCAATGCAGAGGGCAAAGTTGTCAAAAGCCTGTTTGGATCTGATCCCAATCGGGGATTGTACTGGTTGGATCTTACCCTTGAAGAGATGATGGGGCGTTAGTATTGCTCTTCGTCCGCTTGTTTTTTCTTGCTCATCGCGATGATAAAGAACAGTCCTCCTATTGCGACAAGGACTGTTCCCGGCGTCCGTGTATCCAGGGTGTTGGAAAGAGCAATTCCAAGGGCTATCAGCATAAGTGCAAGAAAGAAATGCTTTTTGAAATCCGGTATATCTCCGTTCTTTGGGTGCATCATAGATTTGGTGCTTTAAATCCGCCAAAAATTTTATCTTAGAAGAAAAATGCATCTTGTGAAAACCAACTTTAGCTTTCGCCTGCTTTTGTTTTTTGGCTTTTTGGTCACGCTCACCCATTGTAGTTCGGATACACAAAAACCAGAGCCTCCCAACATCGTGTTGGTATTGGCAGATGATCTGGGCTATGGGGAAGTGGGGTACAACGGCCAAAAATACATCAAGACCCCTAATATAGACCAATTGGCGGCTACCGGCAAAATCTTTACTGATCATTACTCTGCGGCCCCGGTTTGTGCTGCCGCCCGTTGCATGATTTTGACGGGTTTGCATGGAGGACACGCTTATGTCCGGGGCAATGATGAGTGGGCAGAGCGGGGCGAGGTATGGAATTATGCAGCTGCCAGTGCCGATCCCAATCTGGAAGGGCAACGACCACTGCCGGCCAGTACCCCTACTTTTGCAAAAATTTTACAAGACAATGGCTATCGTACAGCCCTGGTGGGCAAGTGGGGCCTGGGAGCACCTTTGAGTGAGGGCATACCGGCGAATCTGGGTTTTGACTATTTTTACGGATACAATTGCCAGCGACAAGCGCACAATTTATACCCCCCTCACTTATGGGAAAACGATCAAAAGATTCCCCTCCACAATGAGGTAGTAGCGCCGCGAACACTGCTGGATCCCGAAGCAAATCCAAAAGATCCGACTTCGTATGCCCTGTATGAGCAACAGGATTATGCTCCGGAGCTGATGCACGAAAAAGCCCTGACTTTCATAGAAGACAACCGCGATCAGCCCTTTTTCCTCTATTATGCTTCTCCGCTTCCGCATTTGCCTTTACAGGTGCCTTCGAAGTACGTGGAGGCGTATGTAGAAGCTTTTGGTGACGAGGCGCCCTATGATGGCCGCAAAGGCTATTTCCCCAATAGATACCCGCGAGCAGCTTATGCGGCCATGATCAGCTTGTTGGACACTCAGATTGGAGAACTGAGAAGCAAACTGGACGAATTGGGCCTGGCAGAAAATACGCTGTTCATCGTTACTTCGGATAATGGTCCGACTTACACGGGGGGAGTTGATTTTGACTTTTTTGAGAGTGCCGCTCCTTTTTCCAATGGCTATGGCCGGACCAAAGGCTTTCTCTATGAAGCGGGCATCCGCGTGCCCATGTTGGCCAACTGGCCCGCCAGAATAGAGCCGGGTACAAAAACCGACCATCCATCCGCCTTTTATGATCTCTTGCCTACGGTTTGCGAACTGTTAGGCATCGAAACACCCGTACCGACGGATGGTCAGAGTTTTCTTGCCGCCATGACAGGTGAGACGCAAGCACCCCGGGACTTCCTCTATTGGGATTTTCCGGAATACGGGGGGCAGCAGGCCGTCCGCATGGGCAAATGGAAGGCGGTTCGCCAAAAATTAAATGAGGGCAGCATTTATACTGAATTGTATGATTTATCTGTGGATCCGCTGGAAAGCACGGACCTGGCAGAGGCACATCCGGGTATAGTCCGGCAGCTGGAAGCCATTATGGAGAGGGAACACGAAAAAAGCCCTGTTGAAAGGTTTCAAATTAAAGCGTTGGATGTTCAGGACAAACAATAGGAAGGTATAGCAAAAAGTGCTATTTTCAAGCTCAGAGGTATTTTATAGTTGCCAATTTTTCATTGACTTAGGGACCTAAAGCTGCTATCCATGAAAGGAAGATTAGAATTACCCTCTGAAGTTCGGGAAATAATCAAATCGGAAACACCTGATTTTGCCGTTTTTTCCAATAGGAAACATCCGCTTAAAAAAACAATCCAACTTATTGGTTTTGGCGTAGTTTGGTCAGCAATGGCCAGTTCTATTTTTATTTTTGGCGATATGCCGCTTCCTGGTTTTGGGTGGACGGCATACGATTGGTTTTCTCTGATGCCGGTGGCTTTTGCCAGCATAGGTCTAGGGATGTTAGCCCTTGGGATCTATCGGATCTTTCAACCAGGGGGCTATTTTGTTGGAACTCCAAAACGGCTCATACGTTATCAGAGGGGCAAGTTAAATACCTATGCATGGGATCAGTTTACCGGAAATATGGAAATAAACCACAAGCAAGGGTCTGTGCTACTAGAAATGAGGACAGGCAAAATGGTATACCGGCAAAACAGGGGAAGTGTCTTTGTACCGGATAAGGTATTTATTTCCGGGATGGCAAATGTTTCGGAAGTTGCTAATATTTGTCGGAATAGGATCGAAGAGATGTCCCCAGGTTCTAATTAAAATGCTGTTTGCGAATATTTTATAGAACATGTAGTGTTTCTGAAATAAATTTTATTCAGGGATTTCTTTTTCGACCTTTTTGATATCAAAAAATTAACTTTAAGAAAAAAAGATGAAGTATTTATTGTTGTTTTTCCTGGCCTTTTCCTTAACGCTTTCTGTGAGCGCCCAGTCTCCTTCAGGAAAAGTGGTGTACGAACAAAAAACAAACATGCATAGGCGCATGAAAGATGCTACTGAGGAGATCAAAGCCATGATTCCGGAATTTCAAACCGTACAAAAGGAATTGCTTTTTTCCGGATCCAAAACACTGTATCGCACCCTAAAAGCAGAGGATATGGAAATGGAAAGTGAGTCTGACGGCACAAGGATGCAAATCCGTATGACCATGCCGGAAGAGTTCTTTTTTCGTGATTACGCTGCTTCGCGAAAAACAGAACAGCGCGAGTTTTGGGGCGCAAATTTTTGATCAAGGATGCAATCGAACCTATGGCCTGGAAGGTTACGGGCGAGCAAAAAATGATCAATGACTATCCCTGCATGAAGGCAGTGATGAGCCTGGAAGAGGAGAAACAAGAGATCGAAGCCTGGTTTACGCCTACGATTCCCGTGATGGCCGGACCGGGAGAGTTTGCACAACT
>JALQTV010000183.1 GCA_023268675.1 Saprospiraceae bacterium
CAATTTTCGGCTCGACGAAATAGTAGTTTCAGGTACCCGTTGGCGGCAAGTTGCCTCTAAAGTACCCATAAAAATCATTCAAATTTCCGAACAGGAAATTGCCCTGCAAAATCCACAGACCGCAGCAGATTTACTGGGGCTCTCCGGAAAAGTATTCGTTCAGAAAAGTCAGCAGGGCGGTGGCAGTCCCATGATAAGGGGATTCGCTACCAATCGGCTCTTGTACGCTGTGGACGGGGTCAGAATGAATACTGCTATTTTCAGGGGAGGAAATCTACAAAACGTCATTAATTTGGATCCTTTTACCATTTCAGGGACCGAAGTACTTTTCGGTCCGGGTTCTGTGATCTATGGCAGTGACGCTATCGGGGGGGTTATGAGTTTTGCGACCCTGCAACCCCAACTCTCAACCAATGAAAAACTGCTCCTCCATGGCAAAGCAGTAACCCGGTATTCCAGTGCCAACAATGAAAAGACGGGACATATAGACTTTAACCTTGGCGGACAAAAATGGTCCTCACTGACCAGCTTCAGCACCTGGAACTACGACCACCTCCGTCAAGGAAGTCATGGTCCGGAGGATTACATCAAACCCTATCACGTTGAACGACAAAATGGGCAGGACGTAATAGTACAACAGGAGGACCCACTGCTTCAGATTCCATCAGCTTATTCCCAAACCAACCTGATGCAAAAAATTCGTTTTAAACCCAACGAAAACTGGGATTTGCAGTACAACTTCCACTACTCCGGAACTTCCGACTATGGGCGGTATGACAGGCACAACAGAGTCAGAAACGGCACTGCCCGTTATGCGGAATGGGATTATGGACCACAACTTTGGACAATGAACCATCTGCAAGTCAATCACAAGGACTCCAACAACCTTTATGACCAGATGACAATCCGACTGGCCAGACAAGATTTTGAGGAAAGTCGAATAGACCGTACCCTCGATAAGTCTGACAGAAATACCCAGACCGAAAAAGTCAAAGCTTACAGTGCCAACCTGGATTTCAGCAAAGCCATGGGTATCCGACATCATTGGTATTATGGGATAGAATACGTCAGCAACCAGGTTACTTCGACTGGCGAAACAACAAACATCAATTCCGGAGAAAGCACAGAAGGTCCTTCTCGCTATCCCCAATCCAAGTGGTCTTCCCTGGCTGCTTATATAACTGATGAATACCAAATAAACCACCGCATTACCCTTCAGTCCGGTATTCGTTATTCTCATTACCAATTGGAAGCAGACTTCAGCAACAATTTGCCTTTTTACCCGCTTCCCTTTTCAAACGCCCTTATTAACAAAGGATCCGTCACAGGAAGCATAGGTATGGTATACAGACCCTCAGACACCTGGGTAATCAGTGCCAATGCGGGAACTGCCTTTCGCTCCCCTAATGTGGATGACATTGGAAAAATTTTCGACTCCGAACCCGGAGCCATTACCGTACCCAACCCCGACTTATCCCCGGAATATGCCTGGAACCTCGACCTTGGGTTGACCAAAGTATTCAATGACCGTTTCAAGTTGGATCTGACAGGCTTCTATACCCGCCTAGATCATGCCTTTGTAAGAAGGGACTTCACCTTAAACGGGGAAAGCACCATCGTGTATGACGGTGTTATCAGTAAGGTTCAAGCCATACAAAACGCAGCGGTCGCGCGTATTTATGGTTTACAGGCCGGGCTGGAATGGATGCTTTTCCATGGTTTTCGATTTTCATCTGACCTGAACATTCAGATAGGAGAAGAAGAACTGGATGATGGCAGCATTAGTACCTCCAGGCACGCAGCTCCCACTTACGGTATTAGCAGGTTGTCTTATCAAAAAAACAAACTACAACTACAGTTAAATGCTGTGTACCAGGCTTCCCGTTCTTTCGAGAAACTACCTGTGGAAGAACAATCCAAGGACGAAATTTATGCCAAGGACGAAAACGGCAACAACTATTCACCAGCATGGTACACCTTGAACTTCAAGGCTATGTATGCACTAAATGCTACGCTATCCATACAAACCGGAATAGAAAATATGACTGATCGCAGGTACAGACCCTACAGTTCCGGGATTTCCGGAGCGGGGAGAAACTTTATTTTTTCACTAACGGCTAAATTATAATCGAAATACCCATAGGGCTGCCAAAGTAATAGGTGGCCCTAATGGCTATTTTGCAAAAAACTACAACTATGAAATCAATAGTGCAGCGTTTAAACAAAACGATGAAACTAAGCACCTCACAAATAGACTTTTACCAGAAAAATCGTTTTATAAAAATCCAAAATGTACTGGATGAAGCAACCATCCGCTACTACAACCAAAAAACAACAGAGCTTGTCGATCAGATCAATATAGAAACTCGCAAGCTGGAAGAAAGGGACACCTATGGAAAAGCTTTTTTGCAGCTTTTTAACCTCTGGCGGCTGGATGAAAACATCCGGGACTTGGTTTTCAGTAAAAGGTTGGCCGGAATAGCGACGCAACTTATGCAGGTTGAGGGAGTACGCCTTTACCACGACCAGGCACTTTTCAAGGAAGCCGGTGGGGGTATTACTCCCTGGCATGCAGATCAATACTACTGGCCACTTGCAAGTGATCACTCGATTACGGCCTGGATACCTCTACAGTTTACCCCCATGGAAATGGGACCTTTGGAATTCAGTGCAGGAAGCCATGCCATTAAAGAGGGACGTGAATTGGCCATTTCTGACGAAAGCGAAACCTTGATTGGTGAGCGACTCCGGGTGACCGATTTTCCATTGATTGCCGAACCATTTGACATCGGAGAAGTTAGTTTCCACAGCGGATGGATTTTTCACCGTGCAGGTGCCAATACGAGCAAGGAAACCAGAAAGGTCATGACCATCATTTATATGGATAAAAACATGCGATTGAAACGGCCGGAAAATCCCGGGCAGCACGCCGACTGGGATGCCTGGTGTCCCGGAGCAGCGGTAGGCGAAATCATAGATACCCCACTAAACCCCATTTTGTTTTAACCATGGATTTATTTGCTGAGCGATCCTTGCTTATTGCCACAAAGCACGGAAAAGAAACCGTCATTGCTCCTATAATAGAACCCAAGCTCGGAGTATCGTGCATCATTCCGAAAGACTTTGATTCAGACCGATTTGGCATGTTTACCGGTGAAATACCCAGGACTAAGTCCCCACTTGAAACAGCGAAGGACAAATGCAGAACAGCACTCCTTGAAAGCGGATACACACTGGGTATTGCCTCCGAGGGTTCCTTTGGACCCCATCCAAACTATTTTTTCCTACCTGCCAATGAAGAAGTATTGGTTCTTATTGACCTGGAACATAACCTGGAAATTTGCGCCCACCATCTCTCCACCGAAACCAACTTTGCACATTCAGAAGTAAGCGATGCTGAGCATTTGGTCGCTTTCGCTCAAAAAGCCGGGTTTCCTGAACACAAGCTCATACTTAGCACCCAAAAAGAATACATTAAGGGCATAGGAGCAGAAAAAGAATTGCTCATTGCTTTTGAAGAATTTCGTAAAAAATCGAAAAAGGTCACTGTGCAAACTGACATGCGAGCAATGTACAATCCCATGCGCATGCGGGTCATACAAACCACTACCGAAAAATTAGTAGAAAAAATAAAATCCCTGTGTCCTTCCTGTCAGCTTCCGGGATTTGAAGTCTGCGAAATACATCCAGGGCTGCCCTGCAGCCTTTGCGGAAATCCAACCCGTTCTGTCTTAAAAAAAACAGCCTGCTGTAAATCCTGTCAATTCAAAGAAGAAGTAATTTTCCCGCAGGGGAAAACAAAAGAAGACCCCATGTACTGCGACTATTGTAACCCTTGAATGAGCACTCTTTTGCATAAAAAACTATATTTGACCGCGCAAAGCAGGTAACTTATGAATTACCCGTCACAGTACGTTTCAAGATTCTCTCTAATTGGAGCCCTCCTCTGCTTCCTGCCTCTTCTCCTTTTTTCAAAAATCTTTTCTGTTGGAGCGCTTAAACATGCTACCGGAGAAAAAATTACTATCCTCGTAACCCCAACTCACCCGGGATTTCCTTTTCAGGGATCCATCCAAAAAACTACCCTGAAGGACTTAGAGGAAGAGGATCTGCACCAAAGATTTGGCAAGAAAAAATCGGGAGCGGCCCAATCATTCAAACATTTTGACAACTGGCAGCTGCTCTCGCCGGAAATAAGTTATTTGCCGCTCCACAACAAAAGCCAGAACCTCCCTCTTTTTATCTGGTATCACTCATGGAAAAGCCATTTGGTCTAATCCTACCTCATTTAAAGCATTATCTCTATCTTTTTTAAAGTAGCTATCCTGAGGATAGCTGAAATTAACTAATTATGAAAATTTTGAAGCATTACGCGGCATTATGCCTCGTACTTAGTTTTACCCTGTGCAACCCTATTTTATCTTCTGCCCAATCCGGAAACATGCGTTTTGATCTGGACAAAGAAGGAACAGCCTATGCCCGTTTGACTTTTTTAAATCAGGTTTGGGTAAGATACAACCAAAACAACCCCGGCTCCACCGTAGATGGATTTCCGGAGGACAATACTTTTGACATTGGCCTTCGTCGTACCCGGATACAACTGTATGGTCAGTTGAATGAAAAAGTGTTCTTTTATACCCAATATGGCCTGAATAACTTTAGTTACCTGGGAGCCAGAAAACAAGGATTGTTTTTTCATGATGCGCTGGTAGAACTTCACCCTGTGAAAGAAAAGCTGGCAATAGGAACCGGTTTGACAGGTTGGAGTGGGTTGTCCCGGTACGCCTCTCCTTCCATTGGCTCTATTTTGACTATGGATGCGCCGCTTTACCAGCAGGCTACAAACGACATCAGCGATCAGTTTGTTCGAAAACTAAGTCTTTACGCCAAGGGAAAATTGGGGAAATTAGACTACCGACTGGCACTCACCAAACCACTTTCTGTAGCCCAGAGCAGTGCCCAGCCCAAAGCCATTTCCACCCAGTCTCTTTTCTCACTACAGCCTCCAAAACCACAATTTCAGGGCTATTTTATGTATCAATTCCTGGATTCAGAATCCAATTTGACTCCTTACAATACAGGTTCTTATTTGGGTAAAAAAGACGTATTCAATATCGGTTTCGGCTTTATCAGCCAAAAAGATGCCCTTTGGCGGGGAGTTGGTCCAGATACCCTTCACAGCAACCTGGAACTATTTGCCGTCGACCTGTTCTATGACCACCCCTTGAATACTGACAAAGGAACTGCACTGACCCTTTATGGGGCTGTAAGTTTCAATAATTATGGATTGAATTATACTCGAAACGTAGGTGTCATGAACCCTGTCAATGGCAGTACTGACCCTGGAATTCTTAATGGAGGTGGCGATGCCTATCCCATGATAGGTTCTGGTACAGCCTTATATATCCAAGGTGGCTATCTATTGAGAAAAGAGCTTTTGGGAAGTTGGGGAACCCTTCAGCCCTATGCAGCTATGCAATACAGCCAACTGGAAAGGTTAATGGATCCTGTACTTATGTACGAAACGGGCTTCAATTGGTTGATTAAAGGTCACCAAAGTAAGGTTTCCCTAAATTATCAAAGCAGGCCCATATTTGAGCAAAACAATAATGGAGACTGGGTTCAAACCATCAGAAAAGCGATGTTGGTCGCGCAATTGCAAGTATCGTTGTAGTTGTAGAAAAGCCAATATTTCTTGTTCTTTTGAACCACCCTTTATCCAATAAAAAACCCCCGAACCCGGCAAGCCGGATTCGGGGGTGTATGTACAGACGCAACATCTTGCGTCTCTACACGTCTCTGCGAGACGTTATTCTACGATAACCATTTTCTTGGTAGCAGTGAAGTCACCTGTCTCCAATGTGTAGTACAACACACCAGTTGATGGCAA
>JALQTV010000184.1 GCA_023268675.1 Saprospiraceae bacterium
AAAAGAGATTCAAGTCAATCCCAACCTCATTCAAAATGAAACCTGGTACAACCATCAGATGGACCGCAGTATGGCCATTCCTGGCAACTTTCTCCTGCCATACCTTCGGCCAGATGAGCTTCTCGGATGTCACCCTGGAAGCAGGCATCGACCATCATTATCTCAGTGTCAACGAAATTGGCGGAGGTGCTGCCTTCTTCGACATGGACAATGATGGAGACCAGGATCTCTGGCTTTCGGGTGGACTCAATTGGGACAAACTGTATGAAAATGATGGCACCGGACATTTCGCCGATATCAGTTGGGAAGCAGGAGTACCCATCACCAAAAACTACGTCACAACAGGCGTCATTACCGGAGACCTAAACAATGACGGATTTAAGGATGTCCTGCTGCTCACCCACACAGGCTTTCCCAATGTGCTGCTTAGAAACAACGGAGACAAAACATTTTCCAATATTACCCAATCTTCAGGTCTGAATGTTTATCCCGCTTACAACGTCTCTGCCGCACTCGGCGATATCAACCAGGATGGTTACCTGGATATCTACGCAGCCCACTACATCGAAAAACCGGCACTGTTGTACAACGCTTCCAGGGACACCGTATTGGGTTTTCAACACCAATGCCATTCCAATAAATTATTCATCAACAATGGGGACTTCACCTTCACCGAAAAGACAGCAGCCTACCAGGCCGATGACAAGGGTTGTGCCCTGGCAGTGGCCTTTTCAGATTATGATGCAGACAACGACCCCGATATACTCATCAGCAATGACTTTGGTGCCTGGGTTGCCCCCAACGCACTTTTGCAAAACCAATTCCCGGATACCTCCTTCCAAAACATCAGCCAAAGTATTGGTGCTGCTACCGAAATCTATGGAATGGGCATAGCCGTGGGAGATTTTGACAATGACCTGGATATGGACTATTATCTCACCAATCTGGGTCAAAATGTCTTGCTGCAAAACCTCGGAAATGGTCAATTCAGAGATTATGCATCCGAAGCCGGTCTCACAGACACTTATCAGGCTGACAGCCTTTTATCTGTGGGTTGGGGAACCGTCTTTGCGGATTTTGACAACGATACCGACCTGGACCTCTATGTAGTCAACGGGTACATCCCCGCTGCTCCTTTCATAAAAAATGGAAAATCAAATGCCAACAGGCTCTTCGAAAACGATGGTACGGGGCATTTCAAGCCCATACAGCTTCCGGAGACTCTTCAAAGCCCCGAACGAGGCCGTGGGCTCACCTGCGCAGACATCGACGGCGATGGCGATCTGGATTTTCTGGTGGTGAATGTCAATCGGCAGGCAACTCCGGATACTATCCAGAAAGTACAATTGTTTAGAAACAATCTTCAAAACAACAACCATTACCTCTCTATCAAGCTGCTCACCCAAAACTACAACCGATATGGCATAGGCAGTAAAATCTATTTAATCAGCAATGGACATAAATATATGCAGGAAGCAAGCGGTGGCTACGGTACACACGCCTCCCAACACAGCAGCATCGCTCATTTTGGTTTGGGTACTCACTCTCAAATCGACAGCCTTATGGTGGTTTGGCCTGACGGCAAAAAACAAATTCACACAAATATATCTGCAAATCAATTGATTACTATCACCGAAGGGGAGGAGTTGTTTACTTCAGCAGCAATTTCCCATCCGGAAAAAAGCCTTGAGCTCCTTTGTTACCCCAACCCATTCTCACAAGAGGTTCATATTGCTTACCGGGTTCCCGAAGCCGGACCGCTGGAACTGCGCATTTTCGACAAGCTGGGGCGACTGGTATTCTCTCAACGGGAAGTGAGTCAAGCTGAAATGCAGAAATCATTCTCATGGCAGTCCCCCCATCCAGGAACTTACATCGTACACCTGAGAACAAAAAAACACCATACTTATCAAAAATTGATTTCCAGATAAATTATTGATCATCAAAACATTAAATATGAAAAATTTCTACTTACTCTTTTTGTTTTGCCTCCTGCTGACCTATTCACATGCGCAGGAGGAAGAATTGATACCCGGAGCACTGATTGGCAGTTGTCTCGAACCGGAATCTAATATGGTCAACATTTACTTTGACTACAGCAAAAATTGTCCGCAAGCAGATCCTGAGGGTCTCCTGGATAAAAAAGACGTGCTGGGATTCCACTCAGGAATCAACGACTGGGCAACCATTGTAGAATTTAGTGCAGAGGGTGCTGCTACTTTCCAACATTTGGGCAATGGCATTTATGCCCTCAGCATCAACACCCTGGAATATTATGGTACCGCTATGGCGGACATCCAAAAGATCAATTTCGTCATCCGCTCAGCCAATCCCAATGACTCCTGGGATGCCGCTGCCCGCGATGACAAAGGAGGGGGAGGTTTCGGCGGAGACGAACCCTGCAACGATTTTGTACTGGTTATAGACAACATGCTTAGCTGTGCTGAATTAGCACAAGAATCCAGCGCTTCCCTCCTCGGATCAAAAACAGCCGCAAATTCATGTGTAAACACAGAAAATGGTACAGTAACCATACAATTTGATCAAAGTCTCAATTGCATGGAAGCGGATCCGGAATCAATCCTGGATGGAGCTACTGCTTTGGGTTTCCACTCAGGTGCCAACGATTGGGCAAGTACCGTCTCCTGGGACAGCGAAAATGCAGTCAGTGCCGTAAACGATGGTAACAATATCTTCAGCCTTACCATCAATATTCAGGACTATTATGGCATCCCGCTCGATAGTCTCCGCAACATCAAGATGGTTCTTAATAATGGCATCGACAATCCGGCTGATCCATGGTCCATCAGCGGAAGAGATGACAGGGATGGAGGTTTTGGTGGCACAGAACCCTGCTCCGATCTGGTCCTTTTGATTTCCGAGGCCCCTGCCTGCCCGGTTGAACCGGAAACCGTTACCAGCAAAGCGTTGCTTTCTGTAAAGGAAAACATCAATACCTGTGTCGATCCGAACACCGGCAGAGCCCGAATTGCCTTTGACAACAGCCTCAACTGCCCCGAAGCGGATACCGAAAACGTACTGGCAAACGCTACAGCACTCGGATTCCACTCCGGAGCCAATGCCTGGTCTTCTATCGTTTCCTGGGACGACGCAGGTGCCAAACAGGCCGTCAACAACGGAGAGGGCATCTTTAGCGTAGTCATCAACCCGGAAAAATACTACGGAATACCCCTGGACAGCCTTTCCACCATCAGCATGGTCATGAACAATGGGGTCATGAACCCCGAAGCAGCCTGGGATGTGACGGGCAAAGATGAACGCAATGGCGGTTTTGGTGGAGATGAGCCCTGCTCTGATCTTTTCTTCGATCTCTCCGAAGCTCCCTCCTGTGACCTGAGCGAAACCGTCTCCAGTCATGCTTTGCTCAATGGACTGGCAAGTTCTTGTGTGGACACCACCAATGGATTGGTAAAAATAGACTTTGACTACAATTTCAATTGTCCCGAAGCTGACAGCGACAATTTGCTAATGGGGGCAGAAGCCATTGCCTTCCACTCCGGAGTCAATGACTGGGCCATACAAGTGCCCTGGGATGACGAAAAAGCACAAAATGCAGCCAACCAGGGAGACAATTTGTTTTCGCTGACCCTGGATATAGAGGCTTACTACGGCTTGCCACTGGATTCCGTAGCAACCATCAACTTCTTGTTCAACAATGGTCTGAGCAATCCTGACGCAGCCTGGGATAACAAAGGAGAGGATTCAAGAGATGGTACCGGATTTGGCAGTTCTCCCTGCTCCAATCTGACCCTTATGATTTCAGAAGCCCCTGCTTGTGACCTGCTTTCTACCGGCACCGTCAACTATACACTGGAAAAAAGCCTTAGGGTGTATCCCAATCCTTTCAGCGATCAGGTAATAATTGAATTTGACAACCCGGACAACAAGCAGTTCAATCTGTCTATTCTGGATATATCCGGAAGAGTAATGCGTCAACTGAATAATGTTTCCGGAAATAAGTTGATAATTGAAAAAGGACAACTTCAGCGAGGGATGTATTTCGCTGTATTGAGCGCTCAAGACGGCAGCATTGCAACGGCAAAATTATTGGTAAAATAGTTTCTATAGCTTATTAAGTTTCATTATTATCGAAGTAGAGCGCGATGAGCGCCAACTCATCGGCTCTGCTTCGTTTTTCAATAAAAAATTAAACTTATGAAGAAACCGGCTTACCTCCATGCCGTTCTTGTTTGCCTGATTATGGCCCTGTCGTTTGTTTCAAGCCCCGTATTCTCTCAATCCACTACTTTTGTCAATCCGATCATTCCGGGAGCATACCCGGATCCCTCCATCTGCCGGGTCGGAGACGACTTCTACATCGTCAATTCCTCTTTTGAGTATTTTCCAGGACTGCCCATTCACCACAGCAAAGACCTGGTCAACTGGGAGCTGATCGGGTACGGCCTGCACAGAGCAGAACAAGCAAGCGGTGCCGTAAACCTGGTAGATGTTCAACAAGATGGAGGCATCCATGCGCCAACCATCAGATACCACAATGGTACTTTCTACATCATTACCACCAATGTTTATAGTCCCAAAGACCCGAAACAAGCTGCCGAAATGGTCAATTTTATCATTACCGCCCAAAATCCCGCAGGCCCCTGGTCAGAACCCCATGTCATTCAGGGCGCTCCGGGCATTGATCCCGACCTGTTTTTCGATGACGACGGCACAGCTTATTACGTGGGTACCCATGATACCGGGCAGCCCGAAGTAAATGGCATAGGAGAAATCTGGGTGCAGGAACTCGACCTGGAACAATGGAAACTGACCGGAAAGCGCCATTCAATCTGGCGGGGAGCCTGCGGCGGTTGCTGCGTCGAAGGACCTCATCTCTACAAGGAACACGACAAGTACTACCTCCTGATTGCAGAAGGAGGTACCTCCTACAACCATGCCGTCATGCTTGCCGCAAGCGAAAAAATAAGCGGCCCTTATGAATCCAACCCAAGAAATCCGGTACTCACTTCCCGACACCTTTCCAGAAACTATTGGATCAACAGCACCGGACATGCCGATATGGTCCAACTCTCCGACGGACGTTGGTACATGGTCGCCCTGAGCGTCCGAAACGATCTAAATGGCAGGTCCAATATGGGGAGAGAGACCCACCTGATTCCCCTTAGTTGGGAACCCGCTACGCTGAGATGGGAAGAAGTACGCCCCGGCGTATGGGAACCCCTGGATTATCTCTGGCCGGTTGCAGCACCGGAAACAGGCAAGGTAGAACGATCCACCCCGCTTCCTTTTGCCGATAGGCCACAATACAATAATGATGCTTTTTTTGATGGATTTGACACCCCTACTCTTAAGCTCGAATGGAATTTCAGGAGAGTGCCCAAAGAAGATAGTTATTCCCTGACGGCAAAACCAAACTACCTCCGCCTCAAACTCCAAGCTCAAAATATCGCCAGGAGGGAACGCTCCAGTTTGATGGGCATACGGCAGAAAGAGAGTGACTTTGAATATAGCACTGACATGCATTTTACCCCCGGTCAAGACGGCGAAGAAGCAGGAATCAGTCATTTTCAAAAAGATGACAACTACATCAACTATACAGTTGTAAAAAAACAGGGAAAAGAGGTTTTGCAACTGGTCATTAAAGAGAGGGACAAAGCTTCCCGGGTAGCAGCCGAAACAATCCTGGAAAATTACCGGGGCAACATACAATTGAAAATTGTCTCCCAAAAAGACCGATACCACTACTCTTATTCACTTGACAGCGGAGAAACCTTTGTCGAACTATTCCAAACAACGGCAGAAGTACTGCTTAGCAATGGATATACCGGAGCCTATTTGGGATTGTACGCATGCAGCAACGGCAAGGCTGTCGAACGGTATGCCGATTTCGACTGGGTATT
>JALQTV010000185.1:0-3489 GCA_023268675.1 Saprospiraceae bacterium
AGGAAATGCAATTTTTTCAGGATCGAAAACTGATGGATTTTTATTTGAAGGGGCTGCCTTCAATGGTCAGTGAGACTTCAGTTATGTATTATTATACCATGGGTGAGGAAGCCTGGCATCTTACTTCAACCTGGCCTCCTGAAGGGCATAGACTCGTTCCCTTTTATTTTTCGGGGAGCCATAATTTGAGTGAACTCCCTCCCGATTCTGAAGGTTTGGACATTTATCGTGTTGATTTTGAGCATACGACAGGGACACAAAATCGCTGGTATACTCAACTTGGCGGTGGGGATGTGGTTTATACAGACCGTGCTGAATCAAATGAAAAGTTACTGAGTTATACAGGACAGCCTTTGGAGACCCCAATAACAATTTCCGGGCATCCGGTTGCTTCATTGAAATTATCAAGCACTGATACGGCCGGAATCGTCATCGTATATCTCGAGGCCGTTGCGCCGGATGGGAAAGTACTGTACTTGACCGAAGGCCACTTGAATTTAGCACACAGAAAATTGTCGAAGGATAAACCCTGGAATTTGGATATTCCGTATCATAGTTTTAAAACCGAAGACATGCTTCCCGTGGTACCAGGTGAATTGATGGAGCTGGAGTTTGCCTTACTGCCTACTTCTGTACAATTGCAGAAAGGGTATCGAATCAGAATTTCCATTGCAGGACAGGATGCCGATACCTTTGCCCGCTATCCGAAAACCGGAGTGCCTGAGTTAAGTATCTACAGAAATCCGGAAAATCCATCTTTTGTTGCTTTACCTGTTATTCAACGTTGATCTACTATGTCAGAGAACAAAGGTTATTCTCCTCTGCAAGCCCGATTGCAGAGAGAAAGAAAGGACAAGACATTGTTTCAGAGGGCCATGGATTTTGGCTGGACATACGCGGAAAATATCGAAGAACGGGTTGTTTATCCTAAATCGGAAGCTTTACAAGGATTAATAAACTTTGAAGAACACATGCCTCAAGAGGGAAGAGATGCCACCAGTATCTTGGAAACATTAGAGCGCTATGGTTCCCATGCTACTGTAGCTTCCAATGGAGGCAGATATTTTGGCTTTGTCACAGGAGCATCCATTCCGGCCGCTACTGCAGCTTCTCAAATGGCCTCGTTCTGGGATCAAAATGCGGCTATGCAAGTGATGTCCCCTGTAGTTGCAAAGTTGGAACAGGTTTGTGAAGAGTGGCTAAAGGAATTGTTTGATCTTCCTGGAGATACAGTGGCAGGGCTGGTAAGTGGAACCTCCGTAGCCAATTTGTGTGCTATTGCTGCTGCGAGATATAGAATTTTGCAACGACAAGGGTGGGATGTCAGAGGCAAAGGTGTTTTTGGAGCTCCTTCTATAAGGGTTGTGTGCGGAGAACAGGTGCATGCTTCCGTTATAAAAGCCTTGCTAATTTTAGGTTTTGGATTAGACGCTTTGGAAAAAGTTCCGGTTGATGGAGAAGGTCGTATGTTATCCAACAAGTTGCCTGTTTTGGATAAAAATACGCTTCTCATTCTTCAGGCAGGTAATGTCAATAGCGGTTCTTTTGATCCATTTGACAAGATCATTCCCCAGGCGAGGGAGGCAGGCGCGTGGGTACATATCGATGGAGCATTTGGCCTTTGGGTGAAAGCTTGTGCTTCTTTGTCGCACTTATGCAGGGGAGTGGAACTTGCGGATTCGTGGGCAGTGGATGGACATAAGACCCTCAATACCCCCTATGATTGCGGGATAGTACTTTGTGCTGACAAAGATGCGCTGCAACAAGCTATGCAGAGCAATGGTGCTTACCTGATGCAGGGAGATGAAAGGGATGGCATGATTTTTACTCCTGAAATGTCCAGAAGATCTCGTGCCATAGAAATCTGGGCGAGTTTAAAATCTTTGGGGAAACAAGGACTGGATGAAATGATCGCCACCATGCATCTTCGAACAAGTCAGTTGGCAGATGCGCTGAAGCACACGAAAGGAATCAAACAGCTCAATTTCGTTCATTTTAACCAATTGATGTTGGCTTGCGAAACAGATGAATTAACGCTGAAGACGCTGGTTAATTTGCAAGAAAGCGGAACTTGTTGGGCAGGATCCTCGTCTTGGTTTGGCAAAAAGGTAATCAGAATAAGTGTTTGCGCATGGCCGACCAGTCAATCAGATATCGAAGTAAGTGCCAATGCCATTCAAAAAGCTTTATTGCAAGCGAATAAGTGATCAAACTTTTCGTTTTAATTTTGAGATCAAAAGAAAAAGGAAGAAATTCGCTTTTTATTAGCCAAGTAAACAGATACGATGGGTTTAGTACATATGTCTCCAATAATTTTCACCAGGGCGGTCAAGGAGACCGTTGATTTTTATCACGATGTGGTAGGTTTTGAACTCACAGGGATGGACGACGAGGAAAGTTTTGCTTCGCTACAGAAAGACGATGTAACCTTAATGATCTCTTCTCCTGTGGCTCAGATCCCATTCGACGAGCCTTATTTTTCAGGATCATTCTACTTTTTCTCAGAAGAGGTAGATGAGCTGTGGGAACAATGCAAGGATAAGGCACAAGTTGCATACCCCTTGCAGGATCTTAGCCATGGAATGAGAGACTTTGCCATTTACGACAACAACGGTTACAGATTGATTTTCGGTCAGGAATTAGAAGTAGAAGAAACATTTAATTGACAGAATCAGCCCGAGTTAACAGGCTGATTCTGTATTCCATTATAGTTTTTACATAAACCTTACTTCTCCACTGGCGACATCGTACATAGCACCAATGATTTCGATTTCGCCATTCTCAAACATTTCATTCAGCACGGGGCTGTTTTTCATGATGTTGTCCACGCTGAGTTCCACATTTTTCAGAGCTACTTTCTGTACGAATTCCTTGTTTTTGGAAGTTCGATCTCCGGATTCTGATACTGCATCTACTGCGGGTTTGATTTTTTCGAGCATATAAGTAAGGTTGCCCAGTTCTACCTGATCACAAGCTCCTTTAACGGCACCACAGGATGTATGACCCATTACTACTATGGCCTTTGACCCAGCTACTTTACAAGCGAATTCCAAACTACCCAGAATATCCTGGTTGATGAAATTACCTGCGATACGTACATTGAAAATGTCGCCAATGCCCAGATCGAAAACAATTTCCGCTGGTACGCGGGAGTCAATGCAACTCACAATGGCTGCGAAAGGGAATTGGCCATTGGAGGTATCCTGTACCTGCTCCAGGTAGTTTCTCCCTACGTGTTTGCTTGCCAAAAAACGCTTGTTTCCTTCTTTCAACAAGTTGATGGCGTCTGATGGAGTAATGGCTGATTGTACCTCTTTGTTTATGGCTTTTTCTATAGTAATCATGGTTTAAGTTTTGTTTAGTTAGGAATTTTAGTTTGTACCTGAAAGGTGAAATTCACTTTTCGATTTGGAATTTACCTGGTTGTGGGTCAAAATAGCCCTTCCAAATTGTTGGACCGGATCATGCGTTTCTTCGTAAGTCATGCCT
>JALQTV010000185.1:3506-5867 GCA_023268675.1 Saprospiraceae bacterium
AGTTATATCGCGAGTTTTGGCATTTTCAACGAAATCGTCTATGATCTCGATTACATCCAGGTGAATTGTTTTGGTATTATTGGCATCAATAACCACCGATGCGCCATCAGGGATCTGATTGAGTGTGTGCATGACCCCAGCTTTGTTGAGGAAACTTACATCCTCTGAAAGTTGTATGCGAATTCCTTCGCCATCTACATGCGTATCCTGATCGAAGTGGTAAGGAGTGCGGTAGTTGTTCCAAAGGATATGAAAAATTGCAACGACCATACCCATACCTATTCCTACAAGCAGATCCGTAAAAACGATTCCAATGATGGTCACGACGAAAGGTATAAATTGAGCGCGACCCTTTTTGTACATTTCTTTGAAAAGTGATGCCTTAGCGAGTTTGTAGCCAACCATGAAAAGGATGGCTGCCAGACTTGCCAGCGGAATGAGGTTAAGCACCACAGGTATCGCCAGTGCTGAAAACAAGAGCAAGACCCCATGGAAAAAAGCGGAAGCCTTGGTTTTTCCTCCAGACTGGATGTTGGCGGAACTGCGTACAATTACCTGGGTAATGGGGAGTCCTCCAATCAAACCTGACACAATGTTTCCTGTTCCCTGTGCAATCAGTTCTCGGTTCGTAGGGGTGATTCGTTTGAGCGGATCCAGTCTGTCAGTTGCTTCTACGCATAGCAAGGTTTCCAGACTGGCAATGACTGCAATGGTAATTGCAATTACATAAATCTGGCTGTTAAATAATTGAGAGAAATCAGGACCTGTAAATTGACCCAAAAAACCTGCCAAAGAATCAGCGACGGGGATACTTACGAGTTGGTCAGGGTTTAAGCTAAAAGTGGCATTATTTTGAAGCAGCAGGTTTAACCCAATTCCAGCTCCCACAGCAACCAGTGGCCCTTGGATGATTTTTGCCGTAGGCAGCTTTTTCATGAATGGTTGTTCCCAAAGAATGAGAATCGCCAAAGAAACCATTGCAATCAAAAGTGCTCCAGGGCTTATGAAGTTTACCATGTTGAACAGCTCGCTAAAGGTGTTTTCACCATCTATCTGAAGAAATGCCATATCTCCCTCAGGGTCTTTGTCGTAACCGAAAGCATGAGGGATTTGCTTTAGAATGATGATGATCCCAATGCCGGAGAGCATTCCTTTAATGACAGAAGATGGAAAATAATAGCCTATGACACCTGCTTTAAGGAATCCTAAAATAATTTGGATTACTCCTGCCAAAACAACAGCTAAGAGAAAAGCTTCAAAAGCTCCCAGCTCCTGGATGGCGTTTAAAACAATAACGGCGAGACCGGCGGCTGGGCCTGAAACGCCTAGTGGTGAACCACTAACAAGGGAAACTACAATACCACCGATAATTCCGGCAATGATTCCTGAAAAGAGGGGTGCTCCTGATGCAAGGGCAATTCCAAGACAAAGGGGTACGGCTACAAGAAATACTACTACACTGGCCGGCAGGTCATTTCCCAAATTCGAGAAAAAGCCTGATTTATGATTTGCGTTCATGTTAAATTCTTGGTTTAGTTAAAAGACTTTAGGGGGTGACTCGAGGTCACTTATTGTTTGTCATACAAAACAATAGGATTTTGGTTTTTCGCTGAAATATTAGAAGCTAGGTCACAATAGTGCTATGTGATCAAACTTCGTGGTACTAAACCAAAAATTCGGGAGGTGGGGTAAGAATATCTAGAATAGGAGCCCTGTAAAAGTAGATTCTCTGGCAAATAAGATCGTTTATTTTCTTACTGTTTGCTTGATAATGATCCAGGGCGTGGTGGTTGTTTCTTTTGAATTTTTCTTCGTCTTGCTTCTTGGATTTTGTCTTGGTTTGGTCAGACTCTTCTTCAAGATTTTGTTGCGAAAGCCATGTTACCTGCTCTGCATCAAGATAATACAAAGAAATGTTAGAAGCAGTGGCGACAATAAACCAAAGCAGTAATAAAAGGCCTTTGTAACTCAGGTGAAACCCGGTTTTTTTGGTTTTATTAACTTCTTTTTCTTTCATGAATTTTCATTGCCTGCACATTGGATAGCTCTGAAAACGATGTCTTTGTAAAATTCAGTTATCGAATCTTCTCCACTTATGATATCTGTTAATTTTGGTAAATGGGTAGCAAAGAAACGTTGATGGTGCGCTCCTTCAATAACCGTGGAAATCAGCATGTGAGGGTACTTATAGCCAGGGTTGATTTCTAAAATAATGTCCCCAACTCTGGCTACAAGTTGTTTGTAACCAGAGAATACTCCTTCTTTGTTTTCCTCGTCTACATCTTTTGTCATGTAAGATTTGGACGACTCGGAAATTACAATATTGTATAGCTTGACCTCATTGATATGGGTGAAACTGCT
>JALQTV010000186.1 GCA_023268675.1 Saprospiraceae bacterium
CAGCTTTTGTAGTCGTTCTTTGTAAAGTTCCAGGATTTTGGATTTTTGCTCCGTTGAGAGCGTTGCTGCCGGGTTTTCTGAAACTATTTTGCTACTAAGTTGCTCCAGCTGATCCATCGCTTTTTGATCAGAAGCTACTGCTTGGGCTACAACTTTACCGGAAAATAGGCACAAAAGAGCCAGCAGGGAAAGACCTTTGAATTTCATACTATCTGTTTGAAAGTTAAACCAAATTTGCAGTAGAACACATAGAACCAGGAACTATATGTTATCCACAAAAAATATTTTGAAATACACCACTTAATTAAAAACGCGGAGATTGTCAAATCTCCATCGGGTTCGGTAGTACTTTCCATCCATGGTCTGTTGAACCCGAATGGCCAGGTAAAATGGCTTATCAGCTGTAAAACTGAAAGATTTCCTGCTATATATATTGTTTCCAAATCCTGCTGTATTCAGTTTAGCAGCTGTTTCAGTACCCAGTATTTCCCAATCGCTTTCCTTAAACTCGCCCGAACCATCATAATTTTGTGACCAATAAAACATCACCTCGCCATTATTTTGATTCAAGAAAGCGTAAGACATATCAACCTCAAAAGTCATGGCTCCTGCACCATCCATCAGGGGAGAAATAACCAGATTATCTATTTCGCCTTCGTTGGCTGCTGATTGCCCTGTGTTATAGAACAAGTTCAAACCATTGTCAGACACTCCGTCGATATTATTTTCATCTGAAAAAGCCCCTGCACTGGTAATCAAGGTAATAATCCCTGCATCGGCGATGGTTTGGTTGGTCAGTATATTCTGATATCCAAGACCCACATTCAAATAATCCAGCGTACCATCATTTGTTTCAAAGTTTTCCAGATAAACAAAAGGAGGAGGCCCCTGGTCATTGTCTCTGACTAGCAGTGTAAGTGTTGTACTGGTAGTCCCCAGCGTCAGCCCTTCACTCGGATTAGCCAATTCCAGCACGATCTGCTCGTCCTCTTCCATATCTTTGTCGTCGTTGATGGCTATTTCAAAACTTGCTTCTGTACTTCCCTCCGGGAAAGACAACAGGAAGGTGCCCTGATTTTCTCCGTTCAGGGTAAAGTCATTTGCCGGATTGGCTGTAGCTGCTGTGCTAGTCCGTACTTCAACCGTTCCTGCTTTAAAGGCAGGACTTGCGGCCACTACAGATATGTTAAGTACGCCAGCGTCTTCAATGATAACTGCATCAGGTGATCCAAAATCCAGGGCTACCGGATCTGGTTCGACGTATTCGTCGTTATCAATAATTGTAAAATTAAAAGAAGTGATATCTCCCAACTCCAAGGATCCGGTCGTATTGCGGATGGTAATGGCAAGGGTCTTGTCGTCTTCTATGATTTCATCATCGACAGGCTGAATGCTAAATCCTGCATACAATGCGCCAGGAGCTACTTCAAGTGTAAAAGTCGAGGCTTCCCCGCTAGTGGTAAAGTCCGTTCCGTAAGTCCCCCCGGTAATGTCCAATTCAATGGTTCCACCCCGATGAAAAGCATTGTCTATGCCAATATTTATTCCTAGAGGAATACTGGCATTTTCAACCTCCCGGATATCAGAAGTTGCAAAATAAACCTTTCCGGTTTCATTGACTTCCTCTTCTTTTTCGCAGGCGGACAAGAAAGTTGCAGCCAGGAAAAAAAGTAAGTAGTTTTTTACTTGCATGATTCTTAAGATTAGTTCAACGTTTTGTTTTATTGATCGCCTATGTTGCAAATTGTCTTTATTTGATTACATGGAAGTTCAATAATTGTCCGTAAACGTATAAAATCTATCTTTTTGCCGAAGGTGGGAAAGTTTCAATCCATTTTAATCCGAGACAGTTCACTTGACTGGTATCCTATTCGTTCAGCTACGACAAACAGGTATTTGCCCTTTTGAGGCAATATTGGATTTGAATAGCATTTCCAGGCACTATCTAAATCCGGAGTGATATCTCCCCTCTCAGAAATCAACCAACTGATGGAAGCTCCTGCGGTGGAGCATTGGATAGTGATGTACTTATCGTCTGTAATAATTTCAGGTATAGCTGTCTTTGGCTGTTTCCCATCGGGCCACATCAAGTCTATTAAAACTGCTTCCGGCAACTGCCCGAGATCCGGAAACTGGCTCGAATGTTCCAGGAAAATCGTGCGCATTCGCTCCAGTGTATGTTCAAAAGCAGGATTTTCAGCCAGGTTGATCAAATTATAGGGATCCTTATAGCAATCGTATAGCTCTTCCTTAGCTTTGGACTCGAACCATTTTTCCTGTACCGCGTTCAATTTTCCCTGCTTGTGAAGTGCCAAGACAGATGACATCATCGGTATTTGTTTTCTGTAGTTGATATCTTTGTAGGAACTTAACTCAGGAAAATAATTTCGGATATATAGAAAACTATCTGTACGAATTATCCTGCTTCGATCAGTATATTCGTCAAAGCGATCTGAACTTCCAAAGATGTAGGATCTTGGATCCGTCTCGTATTTACCAAGAAAAGCCTTTCCATCCATGTAAGCTGGTGGAACAACCCCTGCAAGGCTGAGTACCGTGGGTCCAAGGTCTGTCAAAGACACCATCTGATCGTCGGTACCCACCTCAGTAGATTTGATCCCCTTAATCAGCAAGGGAATTCGGAGACCGCTATCGTACACTTCCCGTTTTTGCCTTGGCAGTGGACCTCCATGGTCGCTGTAAAAGAAAATAATTGTCTGATCATACAAACCATCTGCTTTTAGCTGCCGGATGATACGTCCCAACTCTTCGTCCATGAGTGCTACATTGCTGTAATGGCGTGCCACATCCCTGCGGCTGATCGAATCGTCCGGCAAGTAGGGAGGAACCACTACCTGATCCGGAGAGACCGTAAGCGGCAGATCCTCATGAAGCCAAAGTCTGCTTTCGTGGGTAAGTCCAATATTAAATACAGAAAAAAAGGGGCTACCCTGAGGTCTGTTGCGCCAGTGCGCTTTTTTTCCATTTTGATCCCAGGCAGCCAATGGCGCAGCAAACTGATAGTCCGTTTTTTGGTTGTTGGTACAGTAGTAACCCGCTGCTCGGAGGTATTCTGTAAAGCATTTCACCTCAGACGGCACTACTGCAGCATATTCCCGGATACTATCCCCTTTAATGTCCACCACAGGAATCTTGTCTTTGTAAACCCTTCGTCCCCAGGACATCACATCTTTGCCCGTTCGCATGTGCATGGTGCCAATACTAGTAGGGTACATCCCGGTGATGATCGACGAACGAGTGGGTGCACAAACCCCTACCGGAGCAAAAGCGTGTTGATAGACTCTACTTTCTGTAGCCAGAGAATCGAGGTTTGGAGTATGCGCTGTAGCATCTCCATACACAGACAAAGTTGGGCTAATATCCTCACAAACGATCCAGAGGATATTAGGTTTTTCCTGAGCAATTAAAAACAATGGAGCACTAAAAAAGCATCCCCAAGCCAGACCATATTGAAGTATCTTGTTTTTCTTCATTTCGCTTTTTTCTGATCATGATTAAAAAGAAAGCTGGTCTCATTCTCCGGCAACAGTTCGAAAGTCCCCTGAATGAGTCTTCCGTCCACTACAAAACGGTATTCATAGGTTCCCAAAAATCCTCTTCCGGAAAGCTTTCCCAGAGCAGAAGTTTCTGCTGTGAAAGCTGTTTTCCACTCGCCGTGCACCAAATCAAAAAAAGCCTTACCCATCGTTCCCTGCTGCCAATCGGACGTGAAAATATCAGCTTTCTCCCGATGATAACCCCAGAACAATACCTCCTCCACCGAAGGATGACTAAAAACAGCCCGAAGAAAATCACGGGTATAGCTTATGCGAACCTGGGGATCATCTATGGAGAGCGTAAATTCAGATATAGAGATTTTTTTCCCAAAGGCAGCATACTCATCCAAAATTTGCAGGACTTTCACTGGTGGAGTGAGGTCGCTACCCATGTGACATTGAATGCCAATGCCATCCACCAGTCCATTGGTGTTTTCATCTATCCTTCGGATAAAATTTTTGTACCATTCTTGCTTTGCTTTATCTAAGCCACCTTTGCTGATAATTCCATACTCGTTCACAAAGCGCCCTGCACCGGGATCCATTTGAAAAAGCTTCAAAAAGCTATTAAAAAGTATTGCTTCAGATCCTGTAATCTCCTGAAGATCTTTGTTGGTATATGCTTCATTAACAACATCCCAGTGGCTGATCCTTCCCTTCGTTGTGTAAATGATGTCATTCAGGTGGGATGCCAGCATTGCTGTAATTTTCCGGGGATTGTTCTTATGCTTCAAAAAATTTGAGGGCAGGTATCTAAAACCGGGCCAGACAAGTACATGTCCCTTTACACTTATCTCATGATCCTTCAATAAGTCCAAAGCCCGTAAGGTCAATTCTTTGCGCCCGGGAGTGGTCCATGCTTTTATTTTCAAATCATTTTCGAACACAGCAAGGTTAAAAGCCGCTGTAAAATGTTGCAATTGCTCGGGATCCTCTAATAATTCGCGAGCACTAAGGGCTGCCCCCCAGCCAAAGTGGTGTTTTTTTTGTACGATCTGGACGGGAATATTTTCCAGTGGTTTTCCATTATAAAAAAACTCGAGTTCAAAATCGCGCTTTCTGATTTTTTCAATCCGCTGGTCTGCTATCTCCCTCCAAGGGGCGTTGGGTTCCATTCCCTGGTAGGAGATATCAGTTTTGGGAAGTTTGTTCGCATTTATTTCTTTCCCATAGATCCACACCGAAAGGTTCCTGACCAGAAATTTTTGAGGAGGAAATCCAAACTGCAGGATCATCGCAAGGTCCCTGGCACTTACATCCTTGCTTATTGGGAAAAGCACAAAATATTCTTTCCAATCCGATGACAAGTTCAGGGTCTTTTCTATGCGTTCACGAGGGTCCGCTGATACATTCAACAGCCAGCGAGTCCGAGCTTCCCCTGTTTCCAGTTGGGCATGGAGCGTTTTAGCTGAAAAACCAAGTAATACGGTTTCACCTGCATATAAATTTCGAGGAATGAGTGGAAGTTTGAGCGACAATTCATAAATAAAAGTCGGGTGACTGAAGGTTTCGACTGTCATTAGTGAGTGGCCTGAATCCGGATCAACTTCGATACTTGTTTTCCCAAGTGGTTGCTTTTCATAATTTATTTTTTTCCACCTGGCAGCATCCAGAATATTCACGCCTGTGTCAGGGAGCCTTTGTTGTGCCCACAACTGCCCACAGAAAGCCAGTACCATCGCCATTGCAGCAAACCAGGCACTTCTAAGGAGATAGGGTTTCAGTAGCGTCATTGCAAAGATTTCCATGAATTCAACTGGTTCAGCAAAGTCTTTGTCCGCTCGGGGTAAATGGCGAATAAATTGTTCTTTTCAAAAGGGTCTGATTTGAGGTTATACAGCTCTATTTTGTTTGCTTCGTAAAAGTTGATCAATTTCCAGTCACCAGAGCGGATGGCGGAAGCGGGGCTTTCTCCTGTTTGCCGGGGACGTGCCTTTTCTGCATGCCAAAAAACAGTTCTGTCATGCCAATTTTCTTCCTGCCTCAGCACTCCATAGAAACTTTTCCCATCCAATTTTACAGGAGCTTTGCCCCCTACCCTTTCCAATATTGTTGGGAATACATCCATCAACAGGACGATGGACTGAGTATCGCGACGGGGTGTCAGGGAAGGATCTCTTACCAGTAGCGGGACTCTGATTCCCCCCTCGTACATCCATCCTTTGCCTGCCCGGAGGGGGAAGTTGGAGGTGGCCAGGTTGCGTTGATTGTATCCATCATTGGATAGTCCCCCGTGATCCGAAGAAAAAATAACAATGGTATGCTCCTCCAATTCTTGTGCTTTCAATACCTCGAGTATCCTTCCC
>JALQTV010000187.1 GCA_023268675.1 Saprospiraceae bacterium
TTGGGAAGCAAACCTATAGGTAAACTCCTGGTCGGCCAGGCAGTACCTGCATCTATTGGCTTCCTGATCATGTCAATTTACGGAATTGTTGACACCATTTTTGTTGGTAAATGGGTTGGCTCACTCGCCATTGCAGCCATTACCGTAGTCATTCCCATCAGTTTTCTGATCTCGTCGATAGGAATGGCCATAGGCATAGGCGGCGCTTCCGTGATCAGCCGCGCTTTGGGTTCCGACGACAAACCCCGTGCACTACTTGCCTTTGGCAATCAGGTAGCACTTACTATTTCGCTTTCTATTATTATCATGGTGTTGGGTTTTTACTTCCAGGAACCCATCCTCAAGTTATTTGGCGGTCGAGGCGACATACTCGCACCTGCCTCCGAATACTTCCGGGGCATCCTGCTGGGCATACCCTTCCTGGCCTGGGCCATGATGTCAAACAATGTCATGCGGGCGCTCGGCGCTCCCCGAATGGCCATGTTTGTACTCATCGTACCGGCGGTAATGAATATGATACTGGACCCTGTTTTTATCGTGGGTTTCGGTTGGGGGCTCTCCGGCGCAGCCTGGGCGACGGCAGTTTCCTATGTTGCCAGTGCAATTTTTGCTATCTGGTTTTTCTTTTTATCCGGCAAATCCGAACTAAAAATCGGGCCTGCAGAGTTGATCCTTAATTTTCCGGTTGTCAAAGAAATATTCTCCATAGGTGTAGTTACCCTTGCTCGCCAGGGAACCATCAGTTTGTTGTCTATTGTCCTCAACAACGGCCTGTTTACCTATGGTGGCGAATTGGCAGTTTCCGTCTATGGTATCATCAATCGCATGATGATGTTTGTAAACTTTCCGGTTATCGGCATTACTCAGGGTTTCATCCCCATTGCCGGCTACAACTACGGTGCCAAACAAGGGGCTAGAGTCCGTGAGGTCATCAGATTGGCCATCCGCTATGGAACAGGTATTGCCACGCTGATTTGTGCCCTCATCCTCATCGGCGCGCACCTGGTTCCCATCATTTTTACCAACGATCAAACACTGATTGATGCCAGCCCGATGGCGCTTCGGATCACCTTCATTGCCACTCCTTTTATCACCCTGCAACTGATCGGTTCGGCCTATTTTCAGGCCATTGGCAAGCCCATCCCTGCGCTATTGCTAACCCTCACCAAACAGGGATTTTTTCTCATTCCCCTCATCCTGATTTTACCAGGATTCTGGGGGCTCAATGGTATTTGGATCTCCTTTCCCATCGCCGACACCCTTTCAGCAGCATTTTGTTACTACTTTTTGATACGAGAAGCCAATCGCACACTCAAACCAACAGAAGCAATTCTAAAATAACTATCTCATGCCTACAGCAAAAAATCTATGGTTTTATATCCGCACTGCCGGATTTATATATGTAGGCATCCGTGCCCTCTATTTTTATTCCCTGGAAGGGAAAATCATTGATTTGGCAGTAGGGGCAATCTTTACAGGACTGGCTGTTTATGATCTGATTTCGCTAATCAAGCCGCGAAAAGAAGCGTAACATTGAAGCTACTGCCGTCTAAACTCTCCGGGACTTGTTCGGGTATGTTTTTTGAAAAAATTATTGAAGTGTGTCACTTCCTTAAAACCCAGAGCATAGGCTATTCCTGAAATACTCCAATTGCTGTCTCGCAAAATCGGCAGCAGAACGCAGTTGGATTTCCGGATGGTCTGCTTCGATGGGAAACTGCCGCTCCAGCGATTCTGCTGTTTCCATGTACTATTACAGTCGGGGTTGTTGTGCTGTTAACCAATCACCTGTTCCTCGCCAAGGAAAGGCTGATGGTAGTGTCTCTTACCTGTTGCCTGATAAAGTGCGTTGGACAAAGCTCCAAAAACGGGCGGAAATGGAGGTTCCCCCATACCTGTAGGATTCACTTCATTTTCCACGAAGTGGACCTCAATGTCTTTGGGCGCTTCATTCATGCGAATCATCCGGTAATTGTGGAAATTGTTTTTCACAGGTGCCCCTTCTCTGAAGGGCATTTCGCCAAACAGCGCATTGCCGATTCCGTCTGTAACAGCCCCTTCTGCCATATTTCGGGCTGCATCCGGGTTCACGACCACTCCACAGTCAATGGCACAATACACTTTTTCGACTATGGGTTTTCCATCTTCTACCCGGATATCCAGCACATTTGCGGCATAAGTTTGATGACAGAAATAAGCCGAAACGCCTCTGTTGCCTTTCTTGTCTCCCCAGCCGGATTTGTCTCTGACCAGCTCCAATACTCCAATCAAGCGATCTGCCTCATACTCATTGGTCTCACCCACTGGATTTTCTTTCGCACGTTTTAACAAATCGAGCCTGAAAGCGATGGGATCCTTGCCCATCTCTTCTGCCAGTTCATCCAGGAATGACTGCTCTGCTCCGGCGATAAAATTGGAACGGGGAGCCCGGAAGGCACCTATGGTAATATTCGAATCTATCTTCCATTCCTCAGCCATGTAGTTGTCGATTGCTCCGGCGGGAAACCTATTGGCAAAAAGCGGGCTTTCCGGTACCCCTCCTGCTTTGATATGCAAAGCAATCAGGTTGTTGTTTTCGTCCAATGCAGCCCGATAAGTAGCCTGATAAGCCGGACGGTAAACGCCGTTGGTCATATCGTCTTCGCGGGTATATATCAATTTTACCGGTGCATCTACCTTCTGAGAAATCAAAGCTGCCTCTACCACATAATGAGCATAGGCCTTGCGGCCAAAACCTCCTCCCATACGCGTAAGCTCCATAGAAATATTTTCGGCGGGAACGCCCAAACTTGCACTAAGCGCAGGAATGACAAAAGCCGGAATCTGAATGGGCGCTGCTATGCGTGCCTTGTCCCCGCTTACATGTGCAAAAGCATTCAATGGTTCCATGCAGTTATGTGCCAGGAAAGGAGCTGAGTACGTTCTTTCAATCACTTTGGCCGCCTTTTTGAAAGCTGCTTCCGGATTGCCGTCCCTGCGCACTACTTTCCCGGGTTTGGCTGCAAGTGCTTCCATCGCGGCTCTATGACCTTCAGTAGATTCCAGTCCGGCTGGAATGCTGACGGCTTCTTTTACGCCTCCGAAATTGGTGACAAACTCTGTTCTGGAGACAATCGGCTCCCAGCTAACCTGTAGTTTTTTCTTTGCCTGCATCACTTCCCAGGTGGATCTCCCGACAATAGCTACCGTCTCCGGAAAAGCATTGACATCGAAGCTGGCTTTTTCATAAGACTCCGGATAACACCTGACCGTCACCACATCTACCACTCCCGGCATTGCCCGGACGGCACTGTCATCAACTGCTTTCAGGGTAAGACCAAAGGCGGGCGGGTGTTCCAACATAGCAATCAACATCCCCTCTTCCTTGTAATCCATCCCAAACATAGGCTTTCCGGTTACAATGTTTTTGCCGTCGACATTTTTATGTGATTTTCCGACAATTTTGAATTCGGAAATTTCTTTCAACTTCACTTCTTCCGGTACGGGAATGTCCGCTGCTGCGGAAGCCATTTCACCGTAATGAGCCGACTTGCCACTTGCCTGGTGGTACAATGTCCCTGCATCGGTACTTACTTCTTCCAAAGGCACGCCCCAGGTCTGTGCAGCGGCCTGCCGCAACATATATCTTGCTGTAGCTCCTACCATACGGAGGGATTCCCAGCGAGTGCGGATGCCCGAACTGCCGCCGGTAAACTGAAAACCGTATTTTTCCGGATGGTACGGCGCTTGTTCTACAACGATCTTTTGCCAGTCCATGTCCAGTTCCTCTGCAATCAGCATGGGCATGGACGTGCGAATGTTCTGCCCAAACTCCGGGTTAGGGGTCAGGATACTAACAACGCCATTGTCACCGATCTTGAGATAAGAATTGATATCAAACCAGACATCCGGCATGGCCAGCACTTCTTCTTCAGACAAGGGCTGACAAGAAGCGAGCCAACTGAAGCCAAGCATCATACCACCGCCTGCCATGGCTGTTGATTTCAAAAAAGAACGTCTGCCGACAACTGTTTTTATTTGAGGCATTTTTCTGGATTTTTTAGAGTGAAAATTAACCTAAACTGGCGGCTGTTTTGATAGCCGCTTTGATACGGGTATAAGTACCACAGCGACAGATATTTCCCTGCATGGCAGTTTCAATTTCCTCATCCGTCGGGTTGGCATTGTTTTTCAGCAAAGCTGCCGCTTGCATGATCTGACCGGACTGGCAGTAGCCACACTGTGCCACATCGTGTTCCAGCCAGGCTTTTTGAACCGGATGCTCGCCATGCTCTGACAATCCCTCTATCGTAGTAATTTTTTTATCTGCTGCAGCAGAAACGGGAAGTACACAAGAACGCATAGCTTCACCGTCCAAATGCACTGTACAAGCGCCGCACTGTGCCACACCACAGCCATATTTTGTGCCGGCCAGACCAATATGGTCTCTGAGTACCCAAAGGAGCGGTGTATTTGGATCTACAGCTACCTGATGTTTTTTACCATTTACGTGCAAGTCTATTGTCGCCATGTTGAAAGGAAGGTAAGTGGAAGAAAAAGAGTTCTTACAAAGAAACTCCAAACCCTTCCTTAAATTTAATAAAAATCAAACACTTTCTTACGAAATTCAAACATCTGGAATGCGGTTGGGCATTCCCGGGCTTCAGATGCCTGTATGTTTTTATGCAGCTGTGCGGTGCTGAGTTGGGTGGATAGGTTGTGAACCTGGTGGGTGGGTTAAGGAACCGTGGGTATTTTAGCCCCCTAATTAGGTATATTTATTGTTGGCCAGCTGGCATTCCTATCAGTTCGTAATTTGTACTTCTTCCTCCTGCTGCTTCTTTTTGCAAGATTCCTTTATCAATTAAGTCGTTGATATCTCTAACTGCTGAATCTTTTGAGCACTTTGCAAGCTTTGCCCATTTCGATGATGTCAATTTCCCGTCAAATCCATCCAGTAGCCTATTCAATAATTGTCTTTGTCGGGCATTTATTGCAGTACCTACGTGTTTTTGCCAAAAATCTGCTTTGAATAAAACTTTTGTAAGTACTGAATCCGTGGATTTTAAAGCATTAATCAAACAGTTTAAAAACCAGACTATCCAATCAGTTATGTCCAAATTCCCTTTTTGCGTTTTTTCTAATATTTCATAATACTGTTTTCTATCCAATCGTATCTGAGCAGACATGCTGTAAAATCGTTGGTTACTCTTGTCAGCTTGCGCAAGAAGCATATCTGTCAACGCTCTTGTTATTCTTCCATTTCCAGTGAGCGAGTGACCTGATTCTGACCGTTGATATACCGTGCGTTGGTGGCGCTGGAGCGTGACAGGATTTCCCAGTCGCGACTCAGTGGGCTGAGATCAATTTCGGCCGGTTGCTCGCCGGCGTCTCCGAGGAGCGTCAGCCGCAGCGTCTCACCCATCGCGATTTCTCGCCGATCCACCGTCGCCGACAATTCTGCGACGGCCACCGATGCCCACAGCGAGGCCATGATCGGCGCCAGCAGTGCAAGTGTCTTACCAACGGATCGATTCATCGGGCTCCTCGCCTTCTCTCAGTCGCTGCATCGTCTGGTAGCGAAACTTGCGTCGCAACAATCCGCCCGGATCATCGGGCACGCGCCGCAGCCACTGCTCAAGGATTGGGTGATGGGTGAGTAGTCTATGCCTGAGGGACACCATACTGGGTTCCCTTAGTAAATCCAACTCTGCTGGCGATAGTCTAAAGCGCCCCGTTGAATCGTTCAGGATGGCATTGAGATAACGCTTGACCACTCTGCGTCGGCGGTCATCTGAATCGACGAACTGGTAGCCTAGGTCATATGGGTCATCTGGTGGCAACATGCCATCTCTCGCGTACAGACAACGAATCGCC
>JALQTV010000188.1 GCA_023268675.1 Saprospiraceae bacterium
GGAATTATTTCGGCACACCATATCCAAATGTCCTGCGATACTGGAAATGGATATTTCCATGACCCGAGACAGCATACTGGTTTTAATGCACGATGCTACATTGGAAAGAACAAGCACAGGAATGGGTCTGCTTGAAGAAAAATCGTGGAAAGAATTACAAAAACTGTTTCTCAAAGATGATTTCGGCAATACAACGAATTATCGAATCCCCTTAGTTGAAGAAGTCCTTTTATGGGGAAAAGACAAAGCTATTTTGTCCCTGGATGTCAAAAAGGGAGTTCCATTCGAAATGGTTGTTGATCTTATCGAACAGACAAAAACGACCGATTGTGTCTTTATCATTACCTATAATCCTGCAGACGCATCAAAGGTTTTTCGATTAAACCCAGATCTGATGATCTCCGCTTCCATGAGAAATCAGGAAGAATACGCCAGAATGATGGATACAGGAATACCTGCCAATAAACTTTTGGCATTTACAGGAACCATTTTGTCCGAGCAGAAATACTATAAACTCTTGGCTGACAGACAAATTCCTGCAATTCTGGGCACTATGGGTAATTTGGACCGAAGAGCTTCTTCCCGTGGCCCTCAAGTATATTTGGAATTGATAAACAAAGGTATATCCATTTTAGCCACAGATGCCCCCATAGAGGCATGGAAGGCGATACAACCTGATGATGTTTCCAAACAAGGAAAGGGCTACAGTGTAAGTTTCAAGGTGGATGAACAATAACCTTGCAAATCACCTTACCCTTTATTCTTTTTCTGGCAAAACACTTCTGCCATCATACAGCGGGCACTCCCTCCTCCGTATTTTTCTATTGTCGGTATGCTGACTGTCAATACTTTACTGTGCTTTTCCAAAGTTTCCAATTGTTCGGGACCTAAGCTTCTATAAGCTGCCTCAGACATAACCAAAATTCTTTCTCCTGAGCTGTTGGCTACCTGTAACATATTACCTGCAAAGTTCAACATTTGTTGAAAATTAATTTCAACTACCTCTTTTCCAGAGGTTTCCAAACTTCGAACAACAAACTCCTTTTCCTGTAGATCCCTTATACTTTCTAAACAGACGACTGCGAAGGTCTCGCCGATGTTCATCATGACATTAGTATGATAAATTTCAAGTCCATTAGGGTCAAGTGCCCTGAAAACAATGGGTTTGTACCTCAATTTACGACAAAAATCTTCCAGCAAATCTTTGTCGGTTCGTGGACTTACACAAGCATAAGCAAGCCTATTTTGCCTGTCCAGAATCAAGCTACCTGTTCCTTCCAAAAAAATGCCTCTTTCTTCGCTATCCTCCAGATGCAAATGGCGGTTGATCACAAAATTTTCTTGTAACAACGAAATGATATCTGCCCGCCGCTCATGGCGCCTAATTGCCGACAACATGGGGTAAGTTACGAGTGTGCCATCCTCGTGAAGGCTAATCCAATTATTGGGAAAAACTGCATCCGTTTTTATGACCCTGTTGTCATCATCGACCACTATCACTTCTATCCCTGCTCCCTTCAATTTTTCAACCATCGCATCGAACTCCCTGATGGCAATTTCTTTGATTACATCTGCCGGCTGATCTTGTTCATTGACCTGAAAAGCGTTGCTTTCAGCAGTTTCTGGATTAAATCCAAAACTCGCCGGTCTGATCATCATAATTGTGTCGGTAACTTGTCGATTTGTCATAAAACAACTTATTTGGTTAGTTATAGCCTATTAACTACATCACAAGATCCTCAAGGCTCAAGAAGATTTCTTGTAATTATGGGACAAAAATATTTACTTTCCCTCTTAAAACAGTTTAATATGTCCAGGAAAAAAGACAAGCCAGGCTCCAAAGGATTCATTTACTCCACCGACCCAGATTATGAATATCATTTTGAAGGAGAAGAAGAAACAGTTGAAACCCTTCCGGAAAAGCAACAAAAACTTCGGATAAGTCTGGATAAAAAGCAAAGGGCGGGAAAAGAAGTTACGCTTATTACAGGATTTAATGGCCTTGAGGAAGACCTCAAGGAACTTGGCAAACAATTGAAAAGTCTGTGCGGAGTTGGGGGCTCTGTCAAGGGAGGAGAAATATTGCTCCAGGGAGATCATCGCAAAAAAGTATTGGAGTGGCTGATCAAAAAAGGGTACGGGCAAAGCAAAATTTCAGGCTCTTAGGAAGTTACGACTTTAGAAGTGCCTAGAAAATCTCAATAGGAGTGATTTTTTTGCCGCCAGGCATAAACCAGCATTACCACCCGGTTGTAATTCTTTATCCCCTCGTCTATGCCCTGCATGCGAAGGTAGGAATCATAAACCTTATTGCGTAAATCAGGCATGATATCAGGATACTTGTCTAGCGTAGCATAAATTTCTTTGATATCGATAATGGCTTTTTGCGGCATATCGCTTCTGATGCGGAAATAATCTTCCGGCCTGTATCGGTGATAACTCGAAGCAAGGGTTCGCCAAAAACTCAAGTGTCCGGCATAGCGAATAAAATCATTAGAGGAGGAAGTCGTTGCCATATAGGCCAAAAAATTGCAGGTACCTTCGTCACCATAGCCAAGCCCATGAGACATTTCGTGAGTCATCACATAGGGTATATCCAGGGGATGAAGTCCGGCATCAACCTGCCCCTGTCCACTAAAGGGAAAATACAACCCAGAAGAACTAAACCTCAAGAAAATCCCTTTTGGAAAAATGCGATAGGCTCGCACCCTTCCTGCTACTGGAAGATCTTGAGATTTGCTCCAATTGTACAGTGTCATTCTAAGCGTATCTTCCAGTTTGAAAGGAATGCTAAAAGAATCTACGGAAAGTAACAGGTCCGAGATGATAGCCGTTTCTTTTTCCAAAAGTTCACACAACTGATCCAGTTCTACCGGACTTGGGTCTATGCCTAAAAGTTCTTCCAAAGGTTTTCGCTGGTAATTATACCCCCACAGCACATAAAACATAACAATCGGAAGAGCTATCCAATTTAACAGTTTCATTACTCCCAGTCTTGAGAAAACGGTCTTCCCCGACAGTACACGAAAAAGCAACCAGCCAAATAAGCCCGTTCCCCCAAGGATAAAAAAATATACCAAGGGGAAAGGAAGCCAACCAAAAATCAAGTCCAATAAAAACCTAACTACCGGGAAGAAAAGGCGGCTGTAAACATATTCTGTTACAACTGGAAATTGACTAAAAAAAGTATTGAGTAAAATTGTGAAGCCCCCCAAAAAAAGCCAATTGTTTTTTTGGATAAAACGCCAAATAGTCTTCTTCTCATTAAAACCTTTCAACATTTGTGGAAAATATGACTGCCTCAAAAAAATTAAAATACGTACTTTTGAACAAATCACCCGACATACAACCAATAAACGTGTTTTAGTGTTAAGGGTATTGCACAATATTTCTTAATGATTAAATCAGGCTACAATGGCATTTGAATTAACCGATCAAAATTTTGAGGATCGTGTAAAAACGGGCGTAACCGTAATAGATTTTTGGGCTGAGTGGTGTGGACCATGCCGCATGATTGCTCCCATCATTGAAGAATTGTCTGTGGAGTACAAAGACAAGGCTCTGATTGGAAAACTGAATGTGGATGAAAACCCTGAGGTTTCTATGAAATACGGCATCAGAAGTATTCCTACAATTTTGATCCTAAAAGACGGAGAGGTCGCAGCCAAACACGTAGGTACGACATCTAAACAAAATCTCGCCAGAATAATTGACGATCAACTTTCGTCTGCTCAGGCCTGATTTCATATTGATGACATACAAGCCCCCGCCAGTTTATTTGGCGGGGGCTTGTTTTTTCCCACCAAGAGAATTATTTTCCCTTTTCACTATTTTTTGGCAAGCATGAATCTATTGGATAACATACAAGAAAAACAATTGGGCAACCTGGAGCTTCTCGCCCGGCAAGTTGTGGAAGGTTTCATCATAGGCTTGCATAAAAGTCCTTTTCATGGATTTTCAGTAGAATTTGCAGAGCACCGACTTTACAATCCTGGTGAGTCCACCAAAAATATGGACTGGAAGGTTTATGCGCGAACAGACAAATTGTTTGTCAAACGCTTTGAAGAAGAAACCAACCTGAGATGTCAAATTGTAATTGATGCTTCTTCTTCCATGTACTTTCCTGAAAAATCCAGAAATCAAAAAAAACTATATCTAAACAAAATCAGATTTTCTGCCCTGGCTGCCTCTGCATTGATGAACCTTTTGCAAAAACAAAGGGATTCATTTGGCCTCAGTATTTTTTCTGAGAGCATACAAACGCATACTCCTTGCAAATCAAGCACTACACATTATAGGTTGTTGCTTAGTTATCTTGATCAACTGATACAGCTGCCCGAAAGAAACAAGCAAACAGCCGCTGCAGATTCCTTGCATCAAATAGCTGAAAGCATACATCGTCGATCCATGGTCATTATTTTCAGTGACATGATGGACTCGGGTGCAGATAATTCCGAACTGTTCAGAGCACTACAACACCTAAAACACAACAAACATGAGGTAGTGCTTTTTCACGTAGTGGACAAAGCCAGGGAAATAGAATTTGAATTTGACAACCGACCGTACTTGTTCATAGATATGGAAACGGGAGAAAAAGTGCGCTTACAATCCAATCAAGTCAAAGAGCATTATACCGAACAAATGCGCCAATTCCGGGATGATCTCAGACTCAAATGCATGCAATACAAAATTGATTTTGTAGAAGCAGACATTAACAAGGGGGTGAATCCTGTCTTACAATCTTTTTTGGTCAAACGAAGCAAAATGAATATTTAAAACGGCATGAAAGACAAAGTCCGGGTAGACAAATGGTTGTGGAGTGTCAGAATATTTAAGTCCAGAACCATAGCAACCGATGAGTGCAAAGGAGGCAGAGTCAAAATAGGTGGAGTCAGCCTGAAGCCCTCCTACCTCATCAGCGAAGGAGAAATTGTGGAGGTTAAAAAAAATGGTTTCAATTTCACTTACAAGGTGCTTAACCTGATTGAAAAGCGGGTAGGTGCTCCTATTGCCCAAACCTGCTATGAAGACCTCACTCCCGAGGCGGAACTCAACAAATATAAGGATTGGTATATAGGTAAATCCAATGGCGAATTGCGTGAAAAGGGGGCTGGAAGGCCTACGAAAAAAGAAAGAAGAGAAATAGACAAATACAAAACGGACCAATTTTAACAACCACCACTATGAAAACTTTTTTTTTCAATGCTATCCTCTTATCCAGTAGCTTTCTGATTAGGATTCCATCAGCTTTTTCCCAAGCTATTCCGCCAGTATTCCCATCTGAAAGCTGGGAACGCTATTCTTCCTGGTCAGAAGCAGGTTTTGATGAAAACCGACTTCCCATAATCCGCCAATTTTTGACCGACAGCATGAATACGACAGGACTTTATGTGGTTGTGAATGGCAAAGAGCTGTTTCGTTTTGGAGACATTGAAGAATTATCCTATTTGGCAAGTTGTCGCAAAAGCATCCTCGCAATGATGTACGGCAACTATATTAATGAAGGAATAATTGATCCGGAATTAACACTTGAAGCCATTGGTTTTGATGACAATCAGGGGTTACTACCGATAGAGAAAAAAGCCACTGTGCGTCATTTGATTACTGCCAGATCAGGCATTTACCATCCTGCATCCAATGCCGGAGACAATTCTGCCGACGCCCCGGAAAGAGGTTCTCAGGAACCTGGCAGTTATTTTCTTTACAACAATTGGGATTTCAATGTGCTGGGTACCATATTGGACCGCGCCACCGGCTCCTCTCTGTTTCAGGAATTCGAGTCCCGGATGGCCGAGCCTCTTGAGATGGAGGATTTCCGGGTTCA
>JALQTV010000189.1 GCA_023268675.1 Saprospiraceae bacterium
ACAGGAGCCTTTGCTAGGGCAACAGAAGGTGCATAAACATCCTCCAACTCACGCGAAAGCTCTGCTGCAACCGGAGCCTCATTGAAAGCTACTTCCAGTCCCTCATTAATCTGTTCTTTGAATGAAGTCCTGATAGATCCTATTTTTTCAGCATCCAGAATACCTGTATCCAAGAGGTATTGCTCATAATTGCTAACCGGGTCCTTTTCTTCCCAGAAATCCATGAGCTCCTGTGGTACGTATTTGGTACCTGAAGCCTCTTCATGGCCCCTGCGCCTGAAAGTCATGCACTCCAGCAAAACAGGTTCGGGTTTTTTGCGAAGCTCTGCTGCCAGAGCACTTATAGTGCGATGCACTTCCAGAATATTATTGCCGTCAATAGTCAGCGACCGCATGCCATACCCGGGCCCCTTATCTGCGATATACGCACACTTAAACTGCTCCGCTGTGGTAGTTGAAAGACCATAGCCATTGTTTTCCACCAGGAAGATCACCGGAAGGTCCCAGACGGCAGCCACATTGAGTGCCTCGTGAAACTCACCCTCGCTGGTTGCTCCTTCTCCCGAAAAAGCCAAGGCTATTTTTTGCTCATTCTTTAGCTTGTGAGCCAATCCGGCCCCTCCTGCAAGGGACAACTGAGGTCCCAGGTGGGAAATCATCCCTACAATATGGTATTCGATTGTGCCGAAATGAAAAGACCGGTCTCTGCCTTTGGTAAAGCCTTTCTCTTTGCCCTGCCACTGACAAAACAAGCGATCCAGCGGGACTTCCCGTGAAGTAAACACGCCCAGATTTCTATGCAGTGGAAAGATCAATTCGTCAGAATCCAGTGCCTTGGTAGCCCCGACCGCAATGGCTTCCTGCCCTATTCCTGAAAACCATTTGGAGACCTTTCCCTGCCGCAGCAGGATAAGCATTTTCTCTTCGATCATCCGGGGTAACAAAATGGCCCGATACAAATCAAGCAATGCTTCATCAGAATAGCCTTCCCTGTTAAAGGTCATGGCTGGTTTGGCCGAGGTTTTCATAGGTTAGGAATTTGGTTAGCACTTGATTGTACTCCCGAAAAAGGAGTACCAAACAAGTATTGAAATTTCGGTCAAAATAACAAGTTATCGGGGAAAGTCGCCCTGGAATCGGGTATTTATTTCAGTCGCCAAAGCTGTCATTTGGTCGGCAGAAAACTGGAGTGGTTCCCGGGAAAAATTAATATCTCCGACAGCATTGATTGGGATAAGGTGAACATGCGCATGAGGAACCTCCAAGCCAATCACTGTGGTACCGACTTTTTTGCAGGGAACCACAGACTTGATGGCATGCGCCACTTTTTTTGAGAAAATCATTAAATCTGCCAGCTCTGTATCTTCTAGATCATAAAAATAATCTACCTCTTTTTTGGGGATCACCAGGGTATGGCCTTTGGCCAGAGGCCGAATGTCAAGAAAAGCAAGGAACGCGTCGGACTCTGCTACTTTGTATGCGGGTATTTCACCGCTGATGATTTTGGAAAAGATAGTTGACATAAGACTGCGATATTAAACGGAAATGTTAACTATTTCGAACACCATTTTTCCACCGGGGGTATCTACCTCTGCTATATCTCCGACTATTTTCCCCAATAAGCCTTTCCCAATGGGTGAACCTACGGATATTTTCTTCGCTTTCAGATCTGCCTCAGACTCAGAAACCAATTTGTAAGTAATTTCCTTCCCGTTTTTGGTATTGCGGATCGTTACATTCGCCAAAACAGTGACCTTGGAGGTATCCACTTCACTTTCGTTGATTACACGGGCGTTGGCCAGCACTTTTTCCATCTCATTGATCTTCAGCTCCAGCAAGCCTTGCGCTTCCTTGGCAGCATCGTATTCTGCATTTTCTGACAAGTCGCCTTTTTCTCTCGCCTCTGCAATTGCTCTGGCAACCTTCTGTCTCTCTGTGGTCTTCAATTCTTCAAGATCTGACTTGAGCTTATTATAGCCATCTTTCGTTAGATAATTGTAATTAGCCATACTTTTGATTTTAATGTCAAATAGTTAATTCACTATGCCATACCTCCCTCCAATTTTACCGGAGAGAGAATCGTATGCACATCAGGAATGTCTGGAAATAATGCGGGAAATCCGGGTACCGGGTTTCCCATTGTAACTTCTTATGGTATGGATGTACTATGCGAAGTTCACTCATCTTTGTTTTCCGGCTACCTGTGGACCTGGAGCGTACACGGAACCGGACAATAAAAAACAAGAACGCTTCCCAATAACTGCGAAAGCGTTCTTGTTTAAATTTCAAAGTATAAAATTACTACATTTTAGTTCATAATTCAAATTTTTTCCTTCCTTATTCCTCTCAGGCTCAAATGCTGATGCGGAAGGAAAAGTTGTGGGTTCCATCCCAGAGACGGGTATCCCGATAGGCATAATCAATCGCTACTCTCACGTCCTTATTTTCCTTACTTAGTGGGAGTTCAAGAGAAGCTCCGGCACTAAGTCCGGAATAAATTGATTGCTCAAACGATTGGATGGAACCTAATTCCACTTTATAGGCTGCACGAATTTGGAAAATCTCTTTCAGGGCATACTCGAACCCTGCGCCCAGCTGATCTCGGGAAAAAGAGTTGGCTGTAAAGTTACCCAACAATGAAAAACGATTGAATTCCAGGAAATTGATATCGTAGGACATCCCGATATTGAGTGCTGAAGGCAGTTCAAAGCCTGCAGAACGCTGGCTGAAAGTCAGTTCATACCCTCCTCCATTGGGACTTGGTCGCTGGGTAGCCAGCCCTTCACCGCCAAAAGACATGCGTGAACCTACATTGCGAAGGGAAATGCCAAATTTAAAATTATCCGCTTCACCGGTGACATATTGAATGCCCGCATCTATGGCAAAACCAAATGCTGAAAGGTCTGCTGTGGACTCTGAAATTCCACGGAAAGTAACTCCGACCGATACCTTGTTCTCGAAAGTATGGGCGAAACTAAAGCCTATATTAAAGAAGTTGGGCGAAAAGAAAGCCCCGGTACCTTCCGGCTGGTCGGTAGTTGTCACGGCTATGTCTCCAAAATCCAATGCCATAATACTGATACCGAGGACGCTGTTGTCCCCTACCCGCTGGCCCACTCCAATCGCATTCATTGTAATTCCGGTACCCTGCAGGTAGATGGAATGGCCTGCCAGAATTTCCGTCTGGTTGATACGCGCCAGGCCTGCAACATTGAGACGCAGGGATTCCACCCCCCGAATCATGGAAGTAGAGATGGTATGCAAGCCTGCACTTCTGGCCCAGGGATTCATCAGAAGTTCATACGCTCCTGCTTCCCCCTGGCGATCGGGATTGCCTGCTCTGGCTTCCTGTAAGTACATTCCCCAAAAGGCTACCAGCAATATTAAAGCTCTATTCATATCTTTTGATTAAAATTCATCAGCTACTTTGGTCTTTTCTATAAACCTGTGGGATCAAATTGTCTGTTGATACCAAACCACTTGATGGTACGAGCCCCCAATCCTTCTGCTTCTACGTGTATCAGGTAAACCCCGCTCGCAATGGGTATGCCCTTGCTGTTTTTCAAATCCCATTCTAATGCCGGCGTAACCTGTCTCTGCTCAATAGCCCGATTGTTGCCCAATGGCACTACCCCTCTCTCATCACGCTGGTAGCGACGGATAAACTTGCCGTCCAGCGAGAAGATTGTCACAGTGCATTTTGCGGGAAGATTGGTGATTTTTACGACATTGGTAAACTGTGACGTTTCGTAGTCGGCATAACCTCTGTAAGGATTTGGCACCACATTAATCATATCCAATGCGTTCTCCAATACCGGACCTTCCAATGCCCCTGCCTGTTTGCCGGAAATGGTAAACCGATAGGTAGGATAACCATTGGCCTCGCCGGTACCTTGCTTTACCTCATAGGGGTTGTTTACGCGCAATTTGACTACCAAATCTTCTGGAATCAATCCCTCCTGATACGATCTGAAAGGATTATCTGGCGAAGCCATCACGAGTCCCGTCCAGGTAATGTCCTTGATTGCATTGATTTTTACCAGAGAAACCGGTGCAGGTTTCAAACGGGTGCGATACAAAGTACAACCATCGTAAGGCTGGCGAGTCACATAGATAAAATGGTGTCCACCCGCGTAATAGCGATAGCTGGTCGGCAGCCCCCCGGTTCCCAAAATCAACTGTCCACTGGGGTTAAACATCATGTCTCTACCGGTAGGCGGGCTTTGGTACCCTTCTTCAAAGTACTCTCCGTTGTAAACAGAGTTTTCTCCAAAGAAGATATTCAGACGCTGGCCTGTCTCTGCATCTATGGCATATCCGGGGAACCAACCCATGCCCTCACCCGGGTCTTCCGTATCTATATCGGGCAATCCGTCACCGTCGTTATCATATTGGGTTACATTTGGTGAAGCACGCAGATCGAAACTCTTGCGCAGCCCTTCAGCCATAAAACCTTCCAGTTCAAAGAATCGGTTGTTGGTTTCGACAATCACGCAACGGCTCCACAATTCCTTATTGGAAGTGAATACTATATCGACATTATTCAGGTCGGTAATACTCGTCTGGTTCCTCACAATAGAACTTCCGCTATTATCAGACCACGCCGGAGTGATATAAGGCAGGTTTTGTTCATTTTTTGGACGCCAGTCCGCCATATAATATGGTATGAAATACCCGGGTCCTATATTTGAGAAAGCCTGATCGGGATCCAATGCAGCATCTGCTTCCCCATCACCTGTGGCTACGTAATTGAAGACCACATCGTCTATATCCAGCGGACCGGGAATAAAGTCATCCTTGACCCCAAGTAACCAGGGAGCGGCATTGGGATTGACATAAGATTCTTCATAACCAATCACACCATTGCTTCCTGCGCGGGTTGCTCCCACATCCGGCACCTGACCTATTGCAATGGAAAAGCCATATTCTTTGATGATTTCTTCATTCAATCGCTCTATCGTGCTTTGAGAAGAAATTACAGGGCTTCCCGGCAGGGAAAGGTTCTTCAGCACCCATCTGACCTGGCTGTCCAGTTCATCGTTGGCCATGTTCTCATCTACCAGAGTCAGTTCATACGTTCCATCTACTACATCCAGCGGATTGAAAATACTCACTTCTACCGGTCCCCGGCCTTCTTTGTAGGTAATTTCACCATTAAAACTACCATCCATGATTGCATTGCGGGTATCGTCGGAGATATCGAGGAAATTAGTTCCTGTCCCCACACCGTCCACACGGGTAATTACCGCTCCATCTCCATACTGCGCCATGAGTGCTCTGTCCACAACAGGACGTGGGATCACGGTATAGAAGGGATTTTCGCCGTCACCTATATTGCGACGCCCTTCCAGATAAGGTTGTCGCTGACCGATTACATTATTGGGATCAAAGGCTTCGTATTCGTTATGGGCATAAGCTACCGCTGTGAAATAATACTTCTTGTGGTTGATTAACCTTCGATCGCCTTCGGCAAATTGATCTTCCGTTATCCGGAAAGTATGTCGGATACCACCATTTTCTCCCTCTACTTTCAATTCCGGCACATAATATTCTTCTCCGGTCGGATTGTCCACTGTGGTCCAATTAAAGATACGGCCAACATTGTTTTCTTTGTCCACCTGATAAACCAGACGAGCTTTGGAAACATCATCCAGGTCCGCAATGGTTACATTTGGTCCGGCCAACTGATAAAGTTTGTAGCCCTCGAAGCGGTACAAACTGTCTTGTACGAGTGCAGGGATTTGAAGGCCCCGTTGGGCATACCCTTCATAAGCATTATTGGAAGTGACTGTATCGTTGGTCATGAT
>JALQTV010000018.1 GCA_023268675.1 Saprospiraceae bacterium
TCCACCATCGTGAAAAACTCGGCGAGTTTTTCTTCTGGGAATTCATGAATCTCAGACATTCTCCATAACCTCCTGGTAGTACCGGAAGTGATCGATATATGACCGGTTATAAAATTCCCAAGCAAATTGAATTCCGCAATGAGCTGCCTAAAACCAACGTAGGTAAAATTTTGAGAAGGCACTTGCGCGATGAAGCAATACAAAAGCAAGCCTAAGAAGGCTTGCTTTCTCCCTCATCAATAGCCTTCGAGAAGGCATCGATGATGGATTTGGCGGAAACAAAAATAGCTTCCTTCGCAATCTGGGTGATAAACTGATCGTCATCGTCGATGATCAAGTCTTCGGCAACTGCAAGCAGGTCTTCCTGTGGGTAGTCTTCGAAGAAAAAGTCCAGTTTGTGCTGGAAGCTTTTGTGTTTCAGGTCCTCTATCATCTCCCAATTTTCTTCTTCTGCTTCACTGATTATTTTTTCATCCAGCTGAGGACAATCAGGGTGTACTCTGGTAATTGACTGCCAATTTACCAAAGCGATAAACAGCAACAGGTCTTTCTCTTCCTCTGTAAAAGAGTCAAAACTCTCTGAAAACAGATAAGCAAAAACCATAGGTTGTTCTTCCTGAAATTGCTCGATAAAAGCTTGTTGTTTTTCAGCTGAAGCACTAAGTTCTTCAATGACTTCGTCTATGACATCTTGTTCGATAAACTTCACGGCGCAATTATTTTAAAATTCGTATTTCTATTCGCTGATTCAATTTCTTTTGCTCTATTGTTGTATCCGGGCTTTCCAGCGGATACATTTTTCCATAACCCCTTACCTGTAGACGCTCCCTGCTGATTCCCTTTTCTGCCAGATACCCTGCGACAGTTTCAGCTCTTTTTCGGGAAAGCTGCCTTGCAAAGGTATGCCCCAGGCCTGTGTGGGTATGCGCACTGATTTCTAATGCAATGCTCGTATTTTTTTTCAACATATCAACCAGTCGATTCAATTCATTTTGAGCATATTTTTTTAATTGAGCCGTATTTTCTTCGAAGTAAATGTGTTGCAAGACCTTCGTTTGGCCTGCTTTTATGGGAATTCTATCGCAAGGCAACTCTATTTCTTCAAATTTTTGCAAAGCGCCTTTGTCCGATTCCTCCTGGTTGCTTCCGGAATTGGGTGCTACTTTTGGCTTGCCAACAACTAATTTTTCTGCATCGATCTGCTGATTGAGCAGTTCGAGCTGAGTCGCTTTCAGCGACGCCTGCTCTCGCTCTAATTCCAACTTGCTGTTGTGAGCATCGATAAAATTCCGGATGCCAAAGATCATCTTCTGGACAATTTGTTTTTCCGCCTCTGGCGAAAGCAAAACATCCGGTGTGCTTGTCGAATCAGGCGAAAGAAGTGCCAGTCTCTTTTTGTTTAATGCAATAGTGACCTCTTGGACAAAGGTGTCGGGTAGTGCGCTGAGCATCAAAACAATGCGATTGATTTCCAAGGTAGGATTGGGCGTGTTGATAGGTATCCCCAGTGCCTGTTGGCCAATATCTTTCAACAAGCGCTCCTGCTCGCGCTGTAACTTTTCCATTTTTTCCTGCCGGTTCATCCATTCTACCTGCAACGTATGGATTTGTTCTTCCCGGCTTCGATATTCCGCGCTCTCAAGCAAGGTACTCAGGGCTTCTTCATCGCTGTCGATTGATTCCAGTGGCTCATACCCGAGCTCCAGTACATGAGTACACCAAAAATATCCGGGCTCATTGGTATAGAGTTCCACATCGGCTCCCCTGGGTAAAATGAGGCGGAACCGCTCTCCTTCCGTCTCGAGAGTGTGATACAACTTTGGCACAAAAGTCATTGAGGTATCAAGACGAGTGATCCTCAGACTGGGGTGATAATTCCCCGAAACCAGCAGCAATGGCTGAGGTTTGAATACCTGAGGGATGGGTGCCCGATAAATATCGCTGCTATCTGTACCCACTGCGCTTGCGCAAAAAAGAATTTGCTCACCGGAAGCAGCCAAAGTGGGATGTGTCTCATCTGTCTCGGCGTTGATTCCCGGCCCCAGATTTTGGGGTATGGTCCACTCATTCCAGTGTTCATCGCTCATGGAGAAACTCACAAACAAATCTTTGCCGCCGAATCCACCACGGCCATCACTTGAAAAATAGAGGGTTTTACCGTCTGCTGCCAAAAAAGGAGTTGTTTCATCCCCTCTGGAATTCAGTGCCGACCCAAGATTGCGGGCTGCTCCCCAGGTGCCATCAGCCTCCAGATACGCCACATAAATGTCCTTGCCGCCATATCCCTGAGCAGCTTCCATTGAAAAGAACAGCAGCTGACCGTCAGAACTGACGAAAAAGTCCTCTGCATCGGGATAAGAAAAAGCCGGTGTCGGAAGTTCTTCCACCGTCTTGTGGCGCAGGTTGCCGGAAATCGCAAAAAACAAAGAGAGTTCTTCCTTTCGAAGCACCCGGAGCTGGTATCCCGAAATGCTATTGGCAACCGGAAAGTCCGGAAAAATTGAATTGACAGGCACTCCGGCATTGACCGGTATTGAACAAGTACTATCGTTTTCGACAAAACAATACCATACATCTGCTTCATCGCTGCTGCCCATATTGGCAGGGTAAGCTATACGAGAAAAATACAACATCCTTCCATCAAAACTAATGGAAGGATGTTTTTCAGGCCAGGCAGTATTCACCCTGTTTAGCCGAAGCCGGTTTTCAATGGAGGACTGACCCGACAGCGAGTCGGAGAACAGGAGCATCATTGCCCATACCATCCACCAGGTGAAACTCCGGATAATCATACCTTTGCTATACTTCGAAAGTAATTTCCACCTGATCTGAAACAGGATGTGCCTGGCAGCTAAGGATATATCCCTCTGCTACCTCATCCTCATCCAGAGCATAGCACACTTCCATTTTGACTTCTCCCTTCAGCACTTTAGCCATACAGGTCGAGCAGGCTCCTGAAGTACAGGAATAAGGAGGGTCGTATTTGTTGTCGATCAGCGCACTTAGAATGTTTTTGCCGGAAGGCACTGCTATTTCTACCACGCTGCCATCAAGATGGGCAATCACATGAGCACCTTCTTTACCTTTTACGACTGTTGCATTGGGATCCGGGCTGGTACTGAAATACTCCGCATGGATATTTTTATGAGCTATCCCTCGTTCCTGAAGGATGGCTTCCGCACTTTTTATCATATCACCGGGGCCACAGATAAAATACTCTGTAGATTTGTGCCGGGGGCTGTGCTCATCCAGAAAGCGGTTGAGGGTGCCTTCGTCCAGGCGTCCCACGCTGCCTGACCATTGGATGCTGCCTTTAGAAAACATTCCTTTCAGGCCTTTTTCCTTGACCCTTTTTGGTTGGCTAAGCGTATAGACGATTTCAATTTGACCTTCGTACTTTCTCTGAATTTCATCCAGCGCTGTCTTGAAGATGATGGAATCTTCATCACGGTTCCCGTAAAAAAGGTAAACAAAGCTCTGTGGTTCCACCTCCAGGATGGTTTTCAACATAGAGAACAAAGGAGTGATTCCGCTGCCGGCACCGATGAGGAAATAGGTTTTCTTTTGATCAGCATCGAGTTTGGTGAAAAAGCGACCTTCAGGAGGCATGACATCTACCTTGTCGCCCACTTTTAATTTATCGGCTATATGATTAGAGACAATGCCGGATTTAACTCTTTTGACGGCCACCGTCAGACCTTCTTCAAGTGGGCTGCTGCACATCGAATAGGCGCGTCTTTCTTCTTTTCCGTTGATCAGAAATCGAAGGGTAAGATATTGTCCCTGTGTATAGCGAAAAAATGCTTTCAGTGTATCCGGGACATCAAAGGTTACTGCTACTGCTTCCGGTGTTTCGGGAGCTATTGCCTTGACTGTCAGGGAATGAAAATTACTGCTCATATATGGTGTTTTCGATGATTATAAGTAACTTTAGTAGTGATTATTCAGGTAGGAGTATCTGAAAACAAGTCCTTGTTTTTTCAGGGTTTGCTTTACGCCAAAGGTCGCAAGGCAGCTACCTGGTAACATCTTTAGTGAAACATAATAAAAGTCCGGTGGTTTAAATTCTACTTCCCCCAAATTCCGGAATTGCAAAACTATATCAGTTGGTTTGAATTAAAAAATTGAAATCATGTGGAAAGATCTCAAATACCTGATTGCCTATATCGCTCCTGCTGCTGCCTTTGCAGGCTTGTACTATAAGGGTTATGCCTCTTTTGGCAGCATTTATGTGGGTTTTGTTCTGATTCCCTTACTCGAACTGATACTCCCCGCTTCCAAAGAAAACCATCCGCAGGATCAGGAAGCACAGCGTCTGAGCATCCGATTTTTTGACTGGTTGCTCTATTTGAACCTCCCTCTGGTTTTTGCTTTGCTTTGGTATCACTTTGAGGTAATGAGTCAGGCAGGCACTTTGAGTACCTTGGAAAAAATAGGGCTGACCTGTAGTACCGGATTGATTTTAGGCACTGCCGGCATCAATGTAGCCCATGAACTCGGCCACCGAAGCAAGGCTTTTGAGCGCATACTTGCAAAACTACTCCTGATGCCGAGTTTTTATATGCACTTTATCATAGAACACAATCTGGGTCATCACAAGTGGGTTGCTACCGACCGTGATCCGGCAACTTCCCGGCTCAATGAACCCATCTACGTCTTCTGGATTCGTTCCACGTTGGGAGCCTATATGAATGCCTGGAAGCTTGAAGCAAAACGCCTGAAGCGCGATGGCAAACAATTTTTATCTGCTCAGAACGAAATGATCCGATTTACCTTCTTTCAGCTGGGATACCTTTCGATGCTTGGCTTCATATTTGGCTGGCAGGTCATTCCCTGGGCGCTGGCAGCAGGTGTTTTTGGTTTTCTTATGCTCGAAAGTGTGAATTACATCGAACATTATGGACTTCGCAGGCAATTGTTGCCCAATGGAAGCTATGAAAAAGTAGGGCTGAGACATTCGTGGAACTCTGACCACGAGCTCGGGCGCATCTTTCTGTACGAACTGACCCGACACTCGGATCACCACTACAAAGCCAACCGAAAGTACCAGATTTTGCGGCGGTTTGACGAAAGTCCACAGTTGCCGGTAGGGTACCCCGGGTCCATTATTCTGTCTCTGATTCCTCCCTTATGGTTTTATCTGATGAACAAGCGGGTAAAAATGATGGCATAGCTTCTAAGCAAATACGCTTCTTACAATCAAGGCTACGCCAAAAACTACCAGTGCAAACCCGGCAATTCGTCTGAGGAGTAAGATGTGTCTGGGCTTCATTACTCGCCGTATCTTTTTGGCAAGCAAAGCTTTTAAAATATCAGTAGAAGCGACCGTACCTATGACGCCCCCGAAAAAAACCATGGCCTGACCTTCTTCCAGATTCCGCTGCGACAATACGGTTGTCATCAGGCCCAACCAAAGAAATATCGTAAAGGGGTTAAAAATATTGAGAAAAAAACCCTTGAGCCACAACTGGATCAAAGGAGTATCCCGCACAGGTTGTTGGGACAACAACATTCTCAGATTAGGCTTTGACCAGATCGCCACTGCCCCGAAAATCATCAGCAAGCTTCCCCCTATGATTCCGATTGTCATGGTAAGTTTGGCATTAGCCATCAACTGTTCGAGGTATCCCATACCCAGGAAAGAAATGACGATATAAACAAGATCACTTGACCATATCCCAAACCCGAGAGTTACCCCTGCTACAAATCCTTTTTCCAAGCTCGCCTGGAGCAATGCAAAAAACAAGGGCCCAAGCATGAAACAAATAATTAGCCCGACCTTTATTCCGTCAATCAACAAGTTCATATCGGCGACAATTTAGCCATTATGATAACTTAATTTTCGGGTTAAGAGTTTTGCCGCCAGTGCAAACTCCCTTCCAATTTTTCGTGAAAATAAGTGCTTTTATCCACTTTATACGGGTTAAACAAACACGCAACACTTCTTAAAAATACCCAAAGCAACCATTCAGCAGCCAATAGATCAGAACGCTTACCGAATAGCTTCATTTAGTGTAAAAATTACATTTAAATATAAAAAAAGAAAAGCAGGTATGAAATACAAAAAATAATAGCATCAAGTTTCTAATTACAAAAATTAACCAATAAAAATATATAAATTCACAAAATTAGATTTTGAAAAATAATATTCTTTCCAGAAATGACAGATTCCAAGAACTTAACCTTCGTCTAAAAACATGAAAGTCAGTATTTTGTTTTAAGTATCATCATTTACAAATTGCTGAAATAAAACTCTGGAACCCCGAATTAATTTGATTTTTCATCAAAAACCAAATACATATGAAGCAGTTAATCAACACTCTTTTTTTTCTGGCATTTACAGGAATAGCCTGGGGACAGCAAGCTGTCACAGGAGTCGTCAGTTCTGAGGACAAGGAGCCACTTATTGGCGTTTCTATTCTGATACAGGGAACCAGCACAGGTACCGTAACCGATGCAGATGGAAGTTATTCGATTGAAGTTCCCGGAGGTGATGCCGTACTGGTTTTCAGTTTTATCGGCTACCAGACAAGGGAAATTACTGTTGGAGATCAAAGTACCATCAACGTAACCCTATCTTCGGGAAGATTGTTGGATGAGGTAATTGTAACCGGTTCCAGAAGCGAGGGAAGGACCAAGCTAACTACTGCAGTACCTGTTGACGTACTAGATATCAGCACTTTGATTGCAGAGGCACCCCAAACCAACCTTAACCAAATTCTCAACTATGTAGCGCCTTCTTTTTCATCCAACACCCAAACCATTTCTGATGGTACCGATCATATTGATCCGGCCTCCCTGCGTGGTTTGGGTCCCGATCAGGTTTTGGTACTCATCAACGGCAAGCGCCGGCACAGCAGTTCTCTTGTCAACATCAACGGTACTTTTGGCCGTGGTAATGTGGGAACGGATTTGAATGCCATTCCTGCAGCTGCCATTGACCGGATCGAAGTGTTGCGTGATGGTGCTGCCGCACAATATGGTTCTGATGCCATTGCGGGTGTAATCAACGTCATCCTTAAAGAAGATTACAACAAATTGGCAGTCAATCTTACTACCGGTGGATACCTTTCTGAAGGATCTAATTTCCTCACAGGTGGCATGGATGGAGAATCGGTAGATCTCAATCTCAACTATGGCCTTCCCATTGGTGACAAGGGTGGATTTATCAACTTTACTGGTAACATGGAAACCCGAAACTGGGCAAGCCGGATGAAAGAGTACACAGGGCAAATATACAGTGCCTACAATGGTGTAGAGCGCCTGGCGGCAAATCAGGGAATGGACATCAGCAGGCTGGCTCTCGACGATGTTCGCTCTTTGGCACAGGGACTGCCCTATCTGTCAAGCGAAGAAAAAGCAAGCATCCAAAGTGCGGATGAAGCTACCCTGCGCAGCGCAAACGCAGCTGTCAATCCGCTATACAAAAATGCTACAGAAGAAGAATTGGCAGCTCGCGGATTGAGTCGTACAGATTTCAACATGAGGATTGGTCAATCCCAGCTTCGCGGAGGTAAATTCTTTGCTAATTTTAGTTACCCCGTAGGCCCGAATGCCGAAGTATATGCCTTTGGAGGCATCAGTGCACGCGATGGCCTGGCCACCGGTTTCTACCGTCTGCCTTTCCAGGAGCGTACTTATTCGCCTGCTTACCCCAACGGATTCCTACCGGAAATACACTCAGACATCGTGGATAAGTCCATGGCAGTAGGTATCCGCGGACAATTGAAATCCTGGAACGTTGATTTCAGCAACACTTATGGCAGCAACAGCTTCAAATTTGGTGTACACAATTCCAATAATGCTACCATGGGCAATGCTACGCCCTTTGAATTTGACGCAGGTGGATTTTCCTTTGCGCAGAACACCACCAACTTCGATATGAGTCGCAAATGGGACGATATCTTCTCCGGCTTAAACATTGCGATGGGAGCAGAATACCGGCTCGAAAATTACCAGATCAATGCAGGAGCTGCAACTTCCTGGGCCAGCTACGACAAAAACCTTCAGATCGTCACTCCGGCGACTCCTGCTGATGCGCGTGTTTCAGACTTTTTCGGTCGCTCACGCCCTGGTGGAGCACAGGTATTCCCTGGCTTCCGTCCTGACAATGAGTTGAACGAATACCGCAATAGTCTGGCGTTTTACTTTGATACAGAAGCTGACATTACAGAAGACTTCTTGGTGAGTTTTGCTACACGTCACGAAAACTACAGTGATTTTGGTACCACGACCAACGTCAAGTTGGCCAGCCGCCTGCGTGCCGGTGAAAACTTTTCGATCAGAGGGGCTGCAGCTACCGGTTTCCGCGCTCCTTCCCTACACCAGATTTTCTTCAACTCTACCTCCACTTTGTTTGTAGATGGCATTCCATTTGAAGTAGGCACCTTCTCCAATACTTCCAGGATCGCCCGGATCCTGGGCATCCCCGAGTTGAAGGAAGAAACCTCTGTCAGTTACTCTCTTGGTTTCACTTCCCGCATCCCTCAATCCAATCTTAGCATCACCGTAGATGCTTACCAGGTGGACATTGACGACCGGGTAGTATTAACCGGACAATTTGCTCCCGGCGGCAATGCAGAACTGGCAACACTTTTTGCTCAGGCTAACGCTGAAAGAGCCACTTTCTTTGCCAATGCTATCGATACCAGAACACAAGGTATAGACCTGGTAATATCACACCAGACAACTTTTGCCGGAGGCGCAAAACTTACTACTGACTTGGCTGCTACGGTATCACAGACGCGTCAGCAGGGAGAAATCAAAGCTTCACCGCAGTTGGAGCCTATTAAGAGTACTTATTTTGATGAAACCAGCCGCATCTTCCTGGAAGACGCTGTACCTACAGAAAAAGTGAATCTGACCTTCAATTTATCCACGAAAAAACTATCTATATTCCTGCGCAATGTGTATTTCGGAGCCGTATTGGAGGCTACCAATAATCTCGACAACCAGCAGGAATTTCCGGGCAAAGTGATTACAGACCTTGGCCTGGGGTATAAATTGGTTGATAACTTCAGAATTTCTGTGGGTGCCAACAACCTGTTTGATGTTTATCCCGATCAAAACATTCCGGCCAATCAGGGCTCAGGACAATTCCTGTATTCGAGACGATCTCAACAGTTTGGTTTCATGGGTCGCTTCGTTTATGCCCGACTGAGTGTAAACCTCTGACCTATTTCAATTTTGTCTGAAAACAGGTTCAAAAAGCTGCTTCGGAAATTCCGGAGCAGCTTTTTTGAATAAACTGAGCATATCCGATATGTCAATTTTGTGTCAAAAACAACTTTTTGCCCTCCCATAATAATTAACACAAGAATTTCTTCTAATTTTGAGGCGACTAACCTGATAGCAAAAGCTAACGCCAAAGTTCCTATCATCACACCTAATACGTTGCTATCAATCCACCTAAACCCATCGTTTCCGTATCAATATGCTTTGTGATATTGATGGCTATTTCTTTGGAATAAATCATTGTTCAATAAAACTTACCAAGTATGAAAAAAATTTCACTAGTTTTTAGCATGCTGTTTCTCTTTGCAGGAATGGCTGTTGCCCAAAGAGCGGTAAGCGGCTCCGTTACCGACAACGATGGTAACCCTTTGATAGGTGCTACCATCCTGGTTCAGGGTACTTCAGTTGGTACTGTTTCTGATATTGACGGCGCTTACAGTATCGACGTTCCGGAAGGAGGAGAAGTGTTGGTATTTTCGTATACAGGCTATGCCAGCCTGGAAGTAACGCTTGGAACTTCAAATGTAGTAAATGTAGTGCTGGAAGAATCTGCAGCCCAACTTTCTGAAGTTGTTGTAGTTGGGTATGGTACGCAAATCAAATCTACCCTTACCGGAAATATTGCCAAGGTAGCCGGGGAAGAGTTGGAGAATCTCCCGGTTCCCAGTGTGGAACAAGCAATGCAGGGTCGCAGTGCAGGGGTATTTGTAGAAGCCGTCAACGGAAAACCGGGTGGAGCTATCCGCGTTCGTATCCGCGGAGCTTCTTCAATTTCTGCAAGCAACCAACCTTTGTATGTCATTGACGGTATTCCTGTAACGGTACAATCCCAGAATGCCAGTGGTGCACCATTGAACCCTTTGGCTGACTTGAACTTCAATGACATTGAGTCCATAGACATTTTGAAAGATGCTTCTGCTTCTGCCATTTATGGTTCTCGTGCTGCCAATGGAGTAGTGCTAATCACTACCAAAAAAGGAAAAGCAGGAACCAGCAAGATTGATTTCAATTACCAGGTAGGAACCAGCCAGCCTACCGGCTATCGCGAGTTTTTGAATGCCGCCGAATACGTGGAATTATTCACGGAAGCTGCTGTAAACCTCGACGAGATTGAAGGCAACGTTCCCGGAGGATTTACCTGGAAAGACTGGGTTGAAGCAAGATTTGACCGTTATTCAGGCCCCTCTGACTGGCGAACAGGACAAACAGATACCGACTGGCAGCAACTGGCTTTTGCCGACAACCCCATTTCTCAACAAGCTAACCTCAATTTTTCAGGTGGCAACAACCAGACTACTTTTTATGCCGGTTTGGGATTTAGCGATCAGCAAGGTATCCTTAAAAACAACGGTTTTGAAAGAATGAGTGCTCGCCTTAACCTGGACCACAAGTCCAGCGACAACCTAACCGTTGGTTTGAACTTCAGTCTGGCACGCACTTTCACTGATCAGGTTTCAAATGACAATGCTTTCTCTACCCCTTTGCAGCTCATTGCACAGTCTCCGCTTACACCGGCGAGAAACTTTACCAATGATCCGTTTCAATCAGGTTCTCGTTTGATCCAACCGGGAGAATTGTTTGACCGACCTACGGCAGTGTACTACAATGGATTGATCGAGTTGGAAGAATCACAGAGAAACGTTGTTTCTTACCGAACCCTTGCGAATGGCTACGCCAGATTAAAGCTGGCTCCCGGCTTGGTGTTGAATGGTGAGATCGCTACAGACATCTACAACCTGCGTGATGATCTTTTTCAGGGAAGCATCACCTTTGGAGGTCAGGCAAGCAATGGTTACGCTTATTCAAGAGCCAACCAAATATTGAATTACAATACCAAATTGTTTGCCAATTACAGTAAGACATTTGGAAGTCACAATCTTGACATGACACTGGGAACAGAATACCAGGATTCCAGAACACAAAGCACGGATTCTGAAGGACAGCAATTTCCGGTTGATGACTTAAAAACCATAGCCAGTGCAGCTGATATCACCGGCGGTAGTTCTTTCCTTACAGAGTTTACTTTTGTATCTTACTTTACCCGGGTAAACTACAATTTCAACAGGAAATACTTGCTGTCATTTAGTGGCCGTGTGGATGGTTCTTCCCGATTTGGTATTAACAATCGCTACGGTTTCTTCCCCGCTGCATCTTTGGGATGGGTTTTGTCTGAAGAAGGTTTCCTAAAAGACAATAACACTCTGAGCTTCCTGAAATTGCGGGCAAGTTATGGCTTGATCGGTAACGCGGCTATTGGCAATTTCGAACATTTGGGTCTTTTTGCTGCTGAAGGATACAATGGCGTTTCCGGCTTGCAACCTTCACAGATCCCCAATCCTGATCTTACCTGGGAAAATACAGCCCAGATTGACATAGGACTGGATTTTGGTTTCCTGAAAGACCGCATCAATGGTGAAATTGACTACTATCAAAAAGTCACTTCAGACCTACTCCTGGGAGTTCCTGTACCTGCTACCTCAGGCTTCACCACGCAAACCCAAAACATTGGCGAAGTAACCAACAAGGGAGTTGAATTTGTATTGAATACAAACAATACAGTAGGACAATTTAAATGGAACACCAGCTTTAATGTAGCTTACAACAGAAATGAGGTAACCAAACTGGCAGATGGCCAGGATATTATTGATCCGGGAAGCTCGCGTTTGATGAACGTCGTTAAATTGGGTCAGCCGATTGGCGTTTTCTGGGGTGCAGAATATGCAGGAGTAGATCCTGACAATGGAGATCCATTGTGGTATGTAAACAAAGAAGGATCAGGAAGAGAAACCACCAACAACTACAGTGATGCAGAATTCGTTGCACTCGGAAACCCAAGCCCTGAGTGGATTGGTGGAGTTACCAACACCTTTGATTGGAATGGTTTCAACCTGAGCATTCAATTCCAGGGAGTTTTCGGAAATATGATACACAATGCAGCAGGTAGCTTTATGTCTGCCAATGGTGACTGGTTTGACAATCAAACCAGAGATCAGCTTGATCGCTGGCAAAAACCGGGAGACATCACCGACGTACCCAGAGCTATCTTCATTAGTGGACATGGTACTCAAAGCCGTTCCAGCCGCTTCCTTTCCGAAGGTTCTTACGTTCGTCTGAAAAATGTCACTTTCGGTTATGAATTCCCCAAAAAGGTATTGGACAATATCGGTGTGAGAAGATTGCGCTTGTATGTCATCGGACAAAACCTGCTGACTTTCACCAATTACGATGGTTGGGATCCTGAGGTTACTACCGATGCATTTGTCAACAATACAACCTTTGGCGTTGACTTTTATGCTGCTCCGCAGCCAAAAACAGTTGCCTTTGGTATCAATGTAGGATTCTAAGCCACCGTTGCATATTTCTCCAAACAAAAACAGATAACAATGAAATCATTCAAATATTTATTTTTTCTGATGGCGTTTTCAGGCACACTGGTGAGCTGCGACTCCCTTCTGGAACTGGAGCCCGCCCAAAATATTTCAGAAGTTCTTGCCCTCGAAAATGACGCCAATATCAAAGCCGTTCTTGTAGGTGCGTATGATGAGCTGGGCGCTACGAATCTTTTTGCAGGGAATACCCTCCGAAACTCCGAATTGTTGGGTGCAAATAATGAAGTCCAGTGGGTAGGTACCTTCAATGGACCTCGTGAAATCTGGAACCTCAACATGATTGCTGAAAATGGCGACGTACAGGGCCTTTGGGTAGATGCCTATCAGACAATAAACATAGTCAACAATGTACTCGATGGTCTGGACGTAGTCAATGAAAGTGACAAAGCAACTGTACAGGGTGAAGCACTCTTTATCCGCGCATTGGTTTATTTCGAATTGGTGCGCTTCTACGCAAAACCCTGGGTAGCAGGAGCCGCCAACGATCAACTGGGAGTTCCATTGGTCTTGACACCAACTCGTGCAATCAATGAAGATTCCAAAGTCGCACGCGCAAGCGTAAGTGCTGTTTATGCACAAATCATCAGTGACCTGAATCAGGCCAAAAGCCTGTTGCCCGAATCCAATAGCTGGAGAGCTGATACCTATGCCGCTTCTGCTGCTCTTGCCAGGGTGTATCTCCAACAAGGAGATTTTGCACAGGCAAGAGATGAAGCCTCACGGGTGATCGAGTCCGGTAAATATTCCCTGACAACTGCTTATTCGGATGCTTTCAATCGCGATGCCAACTCAACCGAAGACATCTTTTCTATTCAGGTAACTTCACAGGATGGAACCAACTCTATGGTTACCTTCTTCGCTATTCCCGACTTCGGCGGTAGAGACGGTGATATTGACATCCTGGATGAGCATCTGAATTTGTATGATCCTGCCGATGAGCGCCTTAGTATGTTTTACGAAGGCAATGGTGCCATACGAAGCGGAAAATGGACCAACCAATTTGGAAATGTAGGCTTGTTCAGATTGGCAGAAATGTATCTGATTCGCGCAGAATGCAACGCCAGATTGGGAACCGCCGTAGGTGACAGTGCATTGAATGACTACAACAAAGTGCATCAAAGAGCTCGCCTTTCTGCTGCAAACTCTGTTACCGTAGAGGATATTCTCTTCGAACGAAGATTGGAACTGGCGCACGAAGGCTTTAAAGTACATGATCTTAGAAGATTGCAACAAAACATTCAGGGCCAAAGTTTTGACGCAAATAATACCATCTTCCCCATTCCGGGAAGAGAGATCAATGCAAACCCCAACCTGGTACAGAATCCCGGTTATTAAAATGGAGTAATTCTTTCCATTTTGTCAAAAGGGGCATATCCAAATGGATGTGTCCCTTTTCTTTTTTGCTATCGCAAAAAGCATATCCTATCACAGAGCATCTTCAAAAATCAGTCTCAAAGCTTTGAAATTTATAAGCTCAGCTCGTTGATAACATGGCTTGTTTATCTGTTTGCCAACCATGAAACACCCCATATCGATGTTTCATTTTTTTGATTTTCAAAAATTTGGTTAAAGATTGGACAAATATGGACACAATTGGACAAGTAATTGATTTTCATTGTTTAATGTTGGATATTGGAGGTATGAAAAAGAAAAATCACGACCCCGATAACCTGATCAGGAAGATGGTAAAGGAACTAGAGCTCTCTGAGGCCTTTTTTAGATTTTTGTTGCCGGATCATATAAAACAGCTTATACGATTAAAAACCCTACGACCGGCAGAGGATGCTTTTGCGGATGAAGCACTGCAAGAGTATTTCTCAGATACCATTTTTGAGGTGGAGCTCAATTCGTCGTCCGAAGAAAATCCACAATCGCTCCTATTGTTGGTCGAATACGTACGGGATCCAGACGAATTTTTGGCTTTGCAATTGATGGAGTACCTGTTAGAATCATACTGCCATCAGGCCGAGCAAGAGATGGCAGGTAAAAGAAAAATGAGACCGATTTTGCCTCTCGTGTTCTATTATGGTCCACTTTCGTGGCAGCCAAAAACCTTCCCAGAGTTGTTCGAACCGATCAACGAAATCCTTAAGGAGTATATCCCGGATGTTCCATTTTTGTTTTTCAGTCTCACCGACACCCCCGATGAGGAAATTCTGAACATGGGTTGAAGGCTGCAAATCAATGCAACTGCTCCTCCAAATGAACCTATTATCCGACACTACGATCTTACTACAAACGACTTCCAGGCCGTTTATTACAGCTTAATGAAGTGACCCATCCCGGGCTGATTTAACTGTTCCCGGATGCTTTTCAAACTGCTCATTGTGTCCCTTGTGGACCTTTCCCTGGCGACCATTGTGGTAAGATGCTGTATCTTTTGATCCTATGCTGTGTGGGCAGTGGACGAGGCGATCAAAGTAAGCCTGTCTTAGAAGTCCCAAATTGACCAACTTTCGCAGTTTGTTTGCTGAATACCAAAGGTTATATTTACAAGAGCTAAAGAATATCTCTCAAACAATGATGCATATCCCTCAGAAACGACTTTGGTCCAGGCCCATGGACATGGCTACTATCGGATCCAAACATGCTGAACCCAAACACGAAGTTGCCGGCGGCGATGTTTTGCTGCACGCCGTATTGGATATTATGCACCAGTCACTTTGAAACAGTAGTTTTATGTCCTCTTCCAAGTTCACCTCCACTGATCTTCTGGCTCCGGTATGGACGCACCTCACTTCCCATCAGATTACAAGAGGCGAAGGCATACATTTGTACGATAGTCAGGGAAATCAAATTACCGATTTCACTTCCGGAATCGGTGTAACCAGTACGGGGCATTGTCACCCCAGAGTAGTAGAAGCCATCCGCGAGCAAGCCGGTCGCCTGATTTTCGGTCAGATGAACTGCGTTATCCCTGAAAAAACACTGGAATTGTCAGAAAAACTGAATCAACTGACACCGGAGCCCATCAATCGCTTCTTCTTTTCCAACAGTGGTGCAGAAGCGACAGAAGCCTGTGTCAAACTGGCAAAAGCAGCTACCGGACGTACCAACGTGATCGTTTTTCAAGGTAGTTTTCATGGAAGGACTCACCTTACGATGGCCATGACCACTTCCCGGACTGTTTACCGCCACCGCTATCAGCCCCTTCCGGCAGGTTTTTTTGTTGCGCCTTTTCCTTACAGTTATTATTACGGCTGGTCAGACCGGCAGACCGTGGACTTTTGTCTCAAGCAACTGGACTTGTTGTTTCAAGGTCAGACAGCTCCCGATGAAACAGCTGCGATCATCATAGAACCGGTACTCGGAGAAGGGGGATATGTTCCCGCTCCTCCTGCTTTTTTGCGCGCGCTGCGCGAAATTTGTGACAAATACGGCATCTTACTCGTTTTGGACGAGGTGCAGAGTGGCTTTGGCCGTACCGGAAAATTCTTCTGTTACGAATACGCAGGCATCATTCCTGACATCATCATCATGGCGAAGGGACTGGGCAGCGGTCTGCCCATTTCGGCGATAGCTTCCCGGGCAGATTTGATGGAAAAATGGACTCCAGGCACCCATGGAGGCACTTACGGAGGGGGAAGTGCTATTGCCAGTGCCGCAGCCTGTGCAACGATAGACGTGATCAAAGAAGAAGAGCTGACCGAAAACGCAACAGTCAGGGGAGAACAATTGCGCCAGGGACTCAAACTGCTGCAACAACAATACCCTGTCATGGGCGATGTGAGAGGCCCGGGACTGATGGTGGCTGTAGAATTTACCGATGCAACAGGTAAGGCTGATGCCCAAACTACCGGACAGGTATTGCAACAATGCCTGGAAGCAAACCTTTTGCTGCTCAGCTGTGGTACTTACAAAAATGTCATTCGCTGGATTCCTCCCCTCATTGTAAGCGAGCAACAAATTGCCGAAGCGCTGAAAATATTTGAGAAAGCCCTGCAAACAGTGCTTTCTCACACAAAATAAGCACTAAAATTTTGCTGAATTTCACGGGTTTTGGCAATTTTGACAAAAGGATACTTTATTTTCCCTGATCATTTCATCCAAAACCCAAGTCAATGAGCGAATTTTCAAAAGCCCGTATCCTGTTTTTCATCAGCTGGATGACTTTTACTAGTTTGTATGCACAGGAAGTCAGGCCCAAAAGCGTACTTTTCATAGGAAACAGTTATACTTATTTCTGGAATTTGCCCCAAAATGTAGCCCTTATGGCAGAAGCCGCAGAAGTGGATCTTTCTACCCGGCAATCCACTGTAGGAGGCATCAACCTGGGAACCCACTGGCGGGGAGAACGCGGTCTCCAATCCCGACAACTCATTGAGAGCGGTGATTTTGACGCAGTAGTTATACAGGACCTCAGCACCCGACCTGTTGATGACCCCGACAGCACCCTGTATTATGGGCAATTGTTTGGAGAATTGATCCGCAACAGCGGAGCCAAACCTTACGTTTACCTCACCTGGGCTCGGGAATACAATCCACTGATGCAGGAACAACTCACTGAAACCTACAGCAAACTCGCACAAAACATAGACGCTGTAATCGTACCGGTGGGCCCCACCTGGCAAATGGCACGTTCTCTCAGACCGGATTTGCCTCTTTACGACCCGGATGGCAGTCACCCTTCTTCCCTGGGCACTTATCTTACTGCCTGCGTTTTTTACACAGTACTGACGGGCAATTCTCCTGTAGGATTACCCAACCGCCTGATTACCCGGGATAAGGACGGTGAAAAATTATACATCAATATCACTTCCCCGGAAGATGCAAAATTTTTACAGCAGGTAGCTGAAAAAAGTGTTCGGGAATTTGGAAATTAAACCAAAGAAAAACAACATTATATGGAAAACTTAAGCGGAAAAGTTGCCCTCATCACGGGAGGCAGTAAAGGCATAGGTTATGGAATTGCGGCATCACTTTTGCAGGAGGGAATGCGTGTAGCTATTACCAGCAGAGATTATAATGCAGCGGCAAAGGCAGCTGAAAAATTAGGAAAGGAAGGCTTTCAGGAAGTACTTCCACTCGAGGCAGACGTTCGAAGTTATCAGGCTCAGCAAAAAAGTGTAGAACAGGTAGTCGAAAAATGGGGAAGGTTGGATGTGCTTGTTGCCAATGCCGGAGTAGGGCATTTTGCTTCCATCGACGAACTAAGTCCGGAAAAGTGGAACGAAGTAATTGACATCAATTTAACAGGTGTTTTTTACAGCGTTAAAGCTTCACTACCGGCATTGGCAGCAACCAAAGGATACATCATAACCATTGCCAGTCTGGCAGGAACCAATTTTTTTGCCAAAGGCTCAGCTTACAATGCAAGTAAATTCGGATTGGTTGGTTTATCACAGGCTATGATGCTGGACCTTCGCAACAAGGACATCAAAGTGACGACTATCATGCCGGGATCGGTAACCTCTCATTTCAACGAACATACCCCAAACCCCGATGATGCCTGGAAAATACAACCCGAAGATATCGGAAAAATGGTTGTCAACCTGCTGGAGATGCACCCCAGGACGCTTCCCAGTAAAATTGAGGTGCGGCCAACCAAACCCGGAAAATAAATGCGGCAAACCAATATTCAACCATAACTAAAATATGTACAAAATGAAAACCAAACTTTTTATCGGACTCTGCCTGCTGCTATTTTGGGGCATGCAATCCGGTACTTCCGTTTTTGCCCAATCCAGACAAGACATGGCCTATGATACGGCTATGGTTGGCGGGCTTAAGTACCGAAACGTAGGTCCCTTTAGGGGAGGACGCTCTACTGCCGTTGCAGGATATACCAACAATCCTTTTACCTTCCTGATGGGTACCACAGGGGGAGGTATTTGGAAGACTACGGACTCCGGCAACACCTGGAACAACATTTCTGATGCTTATTTCGGTGGTTCCATCGGTGCGGTGGCGATTGCAGAATCAGATCCCAGTGTGATTTATGTGGGCACAGGTTCTGCCTGTATCCGGGGTAATACTTCCGGCGGACACGGCTTGTACAAGTCCTACGACGGGGGTAAAAGCTGGGCATTTATCGGCCTTCCCGAAGCAGGACAGGTAGGCGAAATCATCGTTCACCCCAAGAATGCTGACCTTGTTTATGTGGCAGCGCTGGGACATGCTTTTGGTGCCAATGAAGAGCGCGGTGTATTCCGCTCCAATGATGGAGGAAAAACCTGGGAGCATGTGCTGGCACTAAGCGATACTACCGGAGCAGTAGCTCTTACCCTGAACCCACACAACCCCCGGGAAATTTATGCCGGAATGTGGCGCGCTGAGCGCAAGCCATGGTCTTTGATCAGCGGCGGCGATCAGGGAGGTATTTATAAATCAAACGACGGAGGAGATACCTGGAAAAAATTGGGCGGCGGTCTGCCCAAAGGACTGGTGGGAAAAGTAGGGGTTACCGTTTCTCCGGCAAACCCCGATCGCGTGTGGGCTATTCTGGAAGCAGAACCTGACGGAGGCGTGTATCGTTCTGATGATGCGGGTAAAACATGGACCCGTACCAACTCAGAAAATAAATTGCGCCAACGCGCCTGGTACTATACACATATCGTTGCAGATCCACAAGACCCCAACACCGTATATGCACTCAATACCGGATTGTACCGCTCCGTTGACGGAGGAAAAACCTTCGAAGGCATCAGCGTACCTCATGGAGATGTTCACGACTTGTGGATCAACCCAAATAATCCCGAAATTATGGTTGTAGCTGATGATGGCGGCGCTCAGGTGACCCTCAATGGAGGCAAAACCTGGTCTTCTTACCTGAACCAACCTACAGCTGAAATTTATGGTGTAACCGTGGACAATGGATTCCCGTATCGCTTGTACGGTGCACAACAGGACAATACCACCATTACCGTTCCCTCCTGGTCGTCCAATAATGTATTGCACCCCAAACAGCTCTGGTATTCCGTAGGTGGCTGCGAAACAGGCCCCGTAGCCCTGCACCCCGATAATCCGGATGTCATCTATGCCGGTTGTTATGGAGGGGTAATGGACAGATACGACTTGGAAAAGGATCAGGTAACCAATATCATGGCCTATCCCCAATTGCAATTGGGAGAAGCAGCCAAAAACCTGAAATACCGATTCCAGTGGGTATCCCCCATGGCTGTTTCACTGCACGATGAAAACGAAATCTACCACGGTTCTCAGCACGTAATGCAATCCAAGGATGCAGGGAAAACCTGGCGGGAAATGAGTCCCGACCTGACGACGAATACTCCGGAGCACCTGGAATATTCTGGAGGTCCGATCAACCACGATATCACAGGAGTAGAAATCTACAACACTGTTTTTGAAATTGCCGTTTCGCCTTATGTCAAAGGAGAAGTATGGGCCGGTACCGATGATGGTCGCCTGCATATTACCCGCGACGATGGTGCTACCTGGAAAGAAATTACCCCTCCGGGGCTGCCAAAATACGCTACCGTGGATCGCATCGATTTGTCCTTGCACCAACCGGGTCGCGCACTCGTAGCTGCACAAAAATACCGCTTCGACGATTTTGCTCCCTATGTGTTCCTGACAAATGATTATGGAAAAACCTGGAAGAAAATCACCAATGGCATTCCCGATAACTATCCGGTAAGGTCGGTTTGTGAAGACCCAGAGAAGAAAGGTCTGTTGTTTGCCGGTACCGAATTCGGCGTATTCGTCTCTTTCGACGACGGAGCAAACTGGCAGTCACTGCAACTGAACCTTCCTGTAACGCCGGTCTCTGACCTTCGCGTACACCAGCAGGACCTGGTTCTTTCTACCCAGGGACGTTCTTTCTGGATTCTCGATGACATCACTCCCTTGCACCAAATCACACCCGAAGTTGCCAAAGCCAATGTTCACTTATTTGAACCTCGGGTTGCTTATCGCGTCAACGCCGCAGGAGCAGGAGGCATGTCCGGATACGAGATTCCCGAAGGCAAACCTCAGGGAGCTACCATCTATTTCAAAATGAAAGAAGCCGCTGACTCTGAACTGACGCTTACCCTGGTTGACAAAGAGGGCAGGATCGTTCGGCGCTACTCCAGTGACGAGAAAAATGCCAAAAAATACAAAACACCTGTTTTGCCAAAGGATGCAGGCATGCACCGTGTCAATTGGGATCTCACTTACGAAGGGCCCACCTTCGTGGAAGGTACTGTCATCTGGGGTTATTCTGGTGGAGTCAAAGCGCCTCCAGGAATGTACGAAGTGCGCTTGACCTACGGGGGGGAAACACAAACCCGCCAGCTGGAGCTCAAGGGAGACCCCAGGTTGCCTGAAATTCCCATGGAGGACTACGAAGAACAATTGCGCGTAGGATTAGAAATCAGAGATGCCATCAACGAGGTACACCAGGTAATCGGAGAAATTCAAGACATCAAAAAACAGGTGTCATGGATCAGTGAACAAACCGAAGACGGAGAACTTACCGAGTTGGCAACCTACATCCGCGAGAAGCTGAGTGGTTATGAAGACATGATGATGCAAACCAAAAACCAGAGCGGGCAAGACCCTATCCGTTTTGCTCCAAGGCTGGACAACCAACTCGTAGAGCTGTATAACTACGTCACAGGTGTTGACGGTTATATCTCCGGAGGTCCTGAAGGACGTCCCAAGGATGCTGCCTACGAGCGCAAAGAAGATGTGGAAGGCGAGTGGCGAGATTTGAAGGGAGAAGTACAGGAAGCCATCAACGAAACCATCACCTCTTTCAACGAACTGGTGAAAAAGAAAAACCTGCCGGCAATCAACCGACGCAAGCCCTAAGTTTGAGGCTACCGGGATAATAAAAAGCCCGCGCCCTGTGTCAGGGTGCGGGCTTTTTATTTAAGGTGTCTTTTGAATCAGGATAATTGCTTTTTCGAAGCATCCTTTTTTGCCGGATACAGTCGAACAAACCTGTTTTCCAGTTGATCCAATACCAGTGCCCAGAGTGCTTCGAAAGGAATGATTTCGATTTCATGCGATTGGTTCGCAACATCCAAAGGCACCTCCTTCAGGCGTTTGAAAAGCTTGCGCGTTTTTCGCTCAACTCCCGTACGGTGAAAACTATTGGCCGGGATTTGCAGCAACATCTTGATGAAGGCATTGCTTCGGAAGGTGTCGTCCTGACGCAAATAGCGCGAACAATATTTTTTGATAGATTCTATTCTGTCTATTGCCTCATTATATTTCTTTTGCTGGATCATCAGAATGATCTGAATAACCAGCACCGGGATATTCATGCCGCGCTTGTCCTTGGAAAAAATCGGTACCTCGTTGAGGAAACGCCCCAGTCGGAAATTATTGAAATGTGTCTCTCCCTCTTTGGGCTGAATTTTTTTGATCTCAATCAGATAGTGAATATAAGCCTCAAATACTTTCCACATCTCCGTAACGTGAGAAGGCATATTCTTGAACTTAGGGTGCTCTATCGTCTCCATGAAGATGCGATACGCCTCCTCGTACTGGGCAGTGTGCAAAGAAAGCAACAAATAAAGTTCGCGGTACTTAAACCAATTATAAGTGCCCTCTTCCAGGTACGACAGGCATTTCTCAGAATCCTCTTTTCCGATTTCGTATTTTTTCAATTGGATGTGGCAAACCATCAACTGGTAGTAGTAGATTTGAAGTGGAACTTTGGCAGAGTAGGGCTTTGCATGAAAAAAGTCAATGGACTTTTTGCATACATCTATGGCTCCTTCATAATCGTTGATGCTGGTATAAATGCTGATTTCCAGCAAGCTGGCACATAAGTACAAGCGGTAAGAAGCCTCAGGTTCAGAGGAAGCTTCTCGAAGTTGCTCGTAATACTTGCGGGCTGTCTCATGCAGCTCGGGCTTATCCAGGCGGCTATGAATATAGCTGATAGTCAAGTCTGCGTACAGCTCTTCGGCAAGGTTCTCTATTTGCCAGA
>JALQTV010000190.1 GCA_023268675.1 Saprospiraceae bacterium
ATTGACTATGCGGGAGGCAATTCTCTCCAACTCAACGCTCTTTCCATTGCTTCTACCGAGCTTACAGGGTTTACCTTGTCGCTTGATGCTACCACCCTCGCTGCAGGAGACGGCAATCTCACTTTTTCGATTCAGGGCAGCTCTGCGGATGGGGGTACGGCTTTTTTTCCGGTCGATATCGGGGGAAAGAGTTGTAACATCGCCTTCCCGGTAGCTCCTGAAACCTTGGAAGTTCCTGCATTTTTCTCACCCAACGGAGATGGCATCAACGATCTTTGGGCCATTCCATATCTCGCCGCCAAGTATCCTGAAAGCAAGGTGTTCATTTTCGATCGTTTTAGCAAGCTGGTAGCTCAACTCACTGCCTGGGATGCCTGGGACGGTCAGGTTGAAGGCATAGAACTACCCGCCGGAATTTACTGGTACATTGTAGAAACTTCCGACAAAAACAATCAATTAACCGGTAGCATAACCCTGATGCGATGAGATATATCATAATTCCAATACTACTTTTTTGTTATTTATCAGGCTTGCAGGCACAATCTCAGCCTGGAACTTTACCGCGACTTTACTTTTTTACTCCTACACTGCTCAATCCGGCTATGGCAGGGATGGACGAGGAAATGAATATTACGGTGTTGCATCAGAGACAGATGCTTCAAATCAACGGAGGCCCTTACACCCAGGCACTTTCCTTTAACAATAGTTTTCCGGATCAAAACGTAGGGCTGGGGCTCAATATGTATCGGGATCAAAACGGTCCGCTTTCTCTTACCGGGTTGGAAGGAGCCTTTGCCTACAAGGTCAGCTACGACAAAAACGAAGAGGGCGAATCCACGCACTATGTATCGTTTGGTTTGTCGGCAGGGGTTCAATTGTGGCAACTCAACATGAAGGATCTGGAAGAATACAGTGCAGATCCTGTTTTTATGCTTCAAAACGAAAGCAAACCGTCTTTTGGAGCTACTTTTGGGATGCTTTACTATTTTGAAGGATTTAAGGCCGGCTTTTCTGTACAAAACCTTGCCGGGGGCAAAATCAGGCCATTGTCATCCTTCTACGATTTAAGACAGGATCCGACCGGATTTTTCATGGTTGGTTTTGACAATAAGATAGGCGAAAGTTTCAGCCTCAATCCTTTCACCGTCATATCTCTTGACTTTTCCGGAAACATACAGGCAGATTTGAACCTGGTTGGAGAACTCGACTTTGACAATGGATTTACCATGAGCGTTGGCGCGGGGTATCGTATGGCCAGTCGTTACAAAATCGGGAAACCGGAAGGCTTGATGTTTTATACCAAAATGGCCCTGAAGGGATTGAACCTATCTGCACAGTACAATTATCCTACGGGCAACAGCGGTGTATTTACCGGGGGGGAATATACCGTAGGACTTGGATTTACCACCGCAGCATTGGGCGGAAGCAAGAAGAAGAAAAAGACCGGTGAGGGGGCGGGTCTTCCTCAATAACAATTAGTTGTATTTCAACAATTTAATACTATGAGTTTACCCAAAAGAACCGATTTTATCTATCCTCGCACAGTTTTCCTGTTGGCACTTCTTTTCGCTTTTTTTGCCTCTGGCAAAATTGCAGCCCAGGTTCCGGCAAGCATGCAGTATCAGCTGCAAGCTGTAGATGTCAGCGGAAAATTATTGTTCAATCAGGATGTGATCCTTCGGACGACTATTTTGTACGATACCCTTGAAAACACAGTGCTCTACCAGGAGTTGCACCGGGTAAATTCCGGTTCTGATGGCTTCTTGAGACTGCGTTTGGGCGAGGGGGAAAACATCAGTGGCCAGCTCGACCAGCTTCCCTGGGCGGAAGGACCTTTTTTCCTTCAAACGGAATTAGCTTTTGCTGAAGGCGAAAATTTTATCCGGACAGGACTTACCCAATTTGGCACTGTTCCTTTTGCTTATTATTCCAACATAGCCTACGATCTTGCTGGAGGGGAGCCCAACATCCCCGATGGAACTTCTGATGGAGGTATTCTTTACCAGCAATCAGGGACTTATTTTGTTTTGCCGCGGGGTGCCGAAGGTCAGGGACTAACCCTGGATGCTGCCGGGGATATTTCCTGGAAGGATATTCGCGTTCCGGTGGAAAGTCAAAATATTCTGGCATTGGAAAATCAGCTTGTCCGGGTTGAAGGAGGAACTTTTACGATGGGGTGCACTGCGGAGCAGCTTGGAATGTGCGATGATGACGAGACACCCACTCAGACTGTTACTCTTTCCGATTTTTACCTTTCAAAGTTTGAAGTAACTCAGGCGCTGTGGGAGTCTGTCATGGGGGATAATCCCAGTCATTTTTCCAATTGTGAAGAATGCCCTGTAGAAAATGTGGATTGGAACGACATACAGGTTTTTTTGAGCAGGTTGAACGCTCAGACTGGCTTAAATTACCGTTTGCCAACAGAAGCAGAATGGGAATTTGCTGCCAGAGGAGGGCAGGCTTTTGTCTATGCAGGAGGCGATGAGGCCGTCGATGTGGCCTGGTATGCTGAAAATGCTTCAGACAGTACCCATGCAGTAGGGCAGAAAATGCCCAATGCACTGGGCTTATACGATATGAGCGGCAATGTATACGAATGGTGCCTGGACTGGTACACAGAAAACTATTCAGGAAGTGGAACCAACAATCCCCAGGGGCCCAAAAGCGGCTTTTCCCGCATCAGAAGAGGAGGAAGCTGGAAAACCGCCAATAGCATTTTGCGAACCACCAACCGCGATGCCTTTTTGCCCAACGCGGCGGCCAACGATACAGGTTTTCGCCTGGCAAGATCGGCCTATTGATAAAATGAAAAAAAGACCCATGAGAATAATCGTTTTTTTATTGCTTGTCTGCCCCCTGATGCTTCAGGCACAAATGCCAATGGGAATGAGTTTCCAGTCAGTGGTGCGGGATCAGGACAACACTCTGCTGGCAGACCAGCGCCTAAATGGCCGCATAGATATCCTTCGCATTGCCGGCAGTGAAGACTTGTTGTACAGCGAATTACACGAATTTACTACCAATACAAATGGACTGGCATATTTGGTAATAGGCCAGGGAATTGCAGAGACGGGGATGCTTTCGGATATAGACTGGAGGCAGGGGCCGATTTTTGTACGGTTTTATGCAGAATCTCCCTCTAGTGGCAATTATTATCTGACAGAGGAGATGGAGTTGGCTACCTTGCCCTATGCCTTCCATACGGCAGTAGCAGATTCTATTTTCGGTTTTTCACTCGGAATTCCACCCGGCTCAGCACAGGGAGATTTGCTTTTTTGGAAGGATGGCGCCTGGAGTGTTTTGCCTGTCGGCGAAAAAGACAGCTATCTGACTTTTTCGCCGGAGGGGCAACTAACATGGGAAAGTAGAGAAGACGTGGTTTCGGAGAATGCCTATATCAACAGCATTCAAGCAGAAATTGACATGGTAGCTATTGAAGGCGGAAGTTTCAATATGGGATGCGAAGCCGGTGCCAACCCTGGGGAAATTTGTTCGCTGGACGAGTTTCCGGTCAGGGAAGTTGAGATCGGGAGTTTTTCTTTGGGAAAGACAGAAGTTACCCAACGTCTGTGGACCCTGATCATGGGTTTCAATCCTTCATCGGCAATATGTAATGATTGCCCGGTAACCGATATCAGTTGGTACGATACCCAGGTGTTTATCAATCGATTGAATCGACTTACAGGAAAGAATTACAGGTTGCCGACAGAAAGTGAATGGGAGTACGCCGCAAGAAAGGGCAGTACAGGTAATCTGGATGCGACGGCAGTTTATGCCGGCAATTCGGGTAGTGTGCAAGAGGTTGCTACAAAAACCCCGGACAATTCTCAAGTGTATGATTTGCAGGGCAATGTGTGGGAATGGGTGGCAGACTGGTACCAGGCAAATTACTACAGCAAGCAGATTTCAGACAATCCGGAAGGACCTCTTCGTGGCATACGAAAGACCTACCGGGGTTGTGCGTTTGACTCCTCCCTTGCCAATTGTCTGGTATCTAATAGAGAATCTGCAGAGCCTGATACTCGTAAAAGAAATGTAGGTTTCAGATTAGCAGCTTCGGCCAACTAAACTTTGATAAAATAACTAACAGAGGCTGGCCATGTGCCAATTAAGCGAAAGCCCAAATCATATCTCATGAAACAACTATTACTTGCCGCGTTTTTTCTTTTGGTCACCGTTTTTTCTTTGCACGCGCAGAGAGGGATGACTTTTCAGGGGGTGTTGCGCAACAATGACGGAACCCTTGTATCCCAACAGGAAGTGGTGCTAACCGTATCTGTGGTCAGTGAAGCAGTTCCGGAAGAAGCAGCTTATCAGGAGCGGCACAAGGTGACAACCAATGAAAAAGGAATGTTTAGTCTGATCGTTGGTTCAGGCGATGTATTAGTCGGTGATCTGCTGGACATTGACTGGCAGTCCGGGAATTTTCTTCTGCGGGCACTTATTGAAAGTGTGGCAGGAGAGGCTTGGTCCCTGACATCAGATATGAGCCTATGGGCAGTTCCCTATACCTTTTTTGCCGGAACGGCTGATAGTGTAGCCACCTGGAATTTCAATGCAAGCCGTCCAACAGGATCCAATCTTTTTTACTGGTCAGGCAGCAGTTGGGAGATCCTGGAGGAAGGTCAGGCGGGCTCTCGCCTGGCGATAGATAGTACCGGTTTGCCGGCGTGGAGGCTCTTTCGCGTTCCTCAGACAGGAGCGGCTGTATTATTGGAAAGCAGTAACACCAGCGCCACCATCGCCTATTCGGTTGTGAATGACGGAGGAATGGAAATTTTGCGACAGGGACTAGTTTTGAGCGAAAATCCCAGTCCCAATGTGGATCGCGACCGGGTATTTTTGAATCCCGGAGGAGAACCGGCATTGCTGCTGACAAGTCTGGAGGGGGATAAAACCTGGTATGTCAGAGCTTTTGCCGAAAACGAACTGGGCATAGGTTATGGCGAGGTGTTGTCATTTGAACTCGAAGGTTGCTTTAATGAAGACCGTATAACCCTCCTCAATGAAGGAGAGAGCCGACTCACTGAAACGAAACAGGCACTGGTAACCGTTGCAGAATTAAATGATTTGGAATATGTTGAATATTATGTCAATGGTGAGCGCTATCTGAGCGACCGCATCATTACTTCCCTTCCCAATCCCGGGGAGGATTTTGTCGTTTATGCCAGGGGAATTGATAGTCTGGGGTGTATTTCATTGAGCAATGAACTGAATTTTGCAGTAATCGCTACAGAAGGAACGGCTGTGTGTGTTCCTGATTTTGAAACGCCTTTAAACTACAACAACCTGGAAGCTTTCAGTTTTGCAGAGGAAAAATTGGTTGGCGATCTGGAAGCATTTGAAATACAATACGATCTTTCTGAAGGTTTTGATGTAGTCAACTTGTACAGTGGAAATATATTGGATGGTGGACTGTTTCTTGGAGCAACTTACATCGGCTTCCCTACTGATACTTTGTATTTTTCCGAAACAGAAACTGCTTTTTATCTGGTTTTTTCCAATCTGATTCCGGATTCAGAGGACAGGCTTAATAATATGCGCACCTATCTTGCAGGGAATGGACTTTTTCAATCCTTGGTGCAAATTATTAGGGAAGACCTATCCGGTTTGGGATATGTGGAGGAATTTACCGCCCAAAAATTTACCCTGGTCCAGCAAATCATAGCAGATCTCGATCTCGCTTTCAATGACGAAAGTGGTTCGGGAGATGCTCCCAATCCATTGCTGACTGCAATTGGGTCTGACAT
>JALQTV010000191.1 GCA_023268675.1 Saprospiraceae bacterium
GAAGAACCTGTATTGTCTGCGGGCATAGAGGGAGACTATGAAGTAGTTGTCACAGACCTCAACGCTTGTCAACAAAGCGACACCATCCATCTGGTACAATTAGAATCCATATTGCCCATTCTTGAAGATACCTTCCGGGTATGCCCGGGCGATCTTGTCATTCTGGATGCAGGCCCGGGTTTTGCCACTTATGCCTGGTCCAATGGTTCTCTCGACCGCTTCTCTACTACCAATGCAACCGGAATGTACTTTGTAGATCTTACAGATGCCAATGGTTGTGAGGTCAAAGATTCTACCCTGGTCGAGAACTACCCTGTTACTGCACCCTTGCTCCAAACCGACCGCTTGCTTTGTGAAGGAGGCAGTGCCCAACTCAGTGTGCTAGGAGAATTTATAGAATATCACTGGAATACAGGAGACAGTTTAGGGGTCATCACCATAAACCAACCCGGGACGTATGGTGTAGAAGTGGTGGATCAAAACACTTGTATTCAAAAGGCCGACATTGCTGTCAGCGCTACATCGGGGCCCACTCCTAAACTGGCATCCGAAGGGGTATTGGATTGCATCAGCAACAGCCTCACACTCAAGGCAGATACCGGCAATAGTCGCTATGCCTACCAATGGTTTGGTCCCGGCATCAATGCCGAAAATCAAAATCTTTCAGAACCGCTTGTAAAAGAGCCCGGTAGGTATTCCCTTTTGCTACAAGACCTGGAAAGTGGCTGTTTTGCCGATACCGTGGATATTCAGGTGCGCAGCTCACAAAACAAACCACGGATAAACCTCATGGCAGAGGGCACGCTGAATTGCAATACCCCTCTGGTTCCCATCAGTGCAGAAGGCTCGTCCGAAGGCAGCATCTATTCTCTGAGATGGTTCCATCCCAACGGAATGGTACTGGAATCTGAACAGGAATACACGCTGCTCGCGTCCGATGCAGGAACTTACTATTTCGAACTCACCAACACCCAAGAAAACTGTACCCTTACAGACAGCCTTACCTTATTGGCTGATTTTACAACTCCTTTTGCAGACGCAGGCCTTTCGGCTACCCTCAATTGTCAGACAGAAACCCTTTCGCTGGATGGCAGCAAATCTGATCAGGGCAATCAATACCGCTACAAGTGGCAAACTACAGAGGGAAAAATCCTGAGCGGAGGCAGCGGACTTGCTCCTCTCATCAACCAACCGGGTTGGTACTACCTTGAAGTACTTGACACAGACAATGGCTGCCGGCAAACAGACTCCGTATTAGTGCTTTCCGATTTTGAAATCCCCATTGCTGATGCCGGAATGGATATCGTACTGGATTGCTTCGGCGATGGCATTTATCTCAATGGAGAAGGTTCGGCCAAAGGGCCAAAAATGAGTTACCAGTGGCGATCTGTGGAAGAGCACACCCTGTCCAACCGAAACATCATCAATCCAAGGATTTTTGACCCCGGCACCTATATCCTGACCGTACTGAATACCGAAAACGGTTGCAGCAACAGAGATAGCGTCAATGTACTGCCTCCTGACAATCCTCCTGTAGGACTGAACCTGGATTTTAATTCACCTGTTTGTTATGGCGATCTCAATGGCAACATATCTGTACAAAGCGTCATCCAAGGCAGTGCTCCCTTTTTGTACTCGCTCAACGGGCAGCCTTTTGTGCAACAAAACAGTTTCTCCAATCTGGGACCTGGCAATTATACCATGCGGGTACAGGATTCCGAAGGATGTGAATTCGAAGTACCTGTTCAATTGGGTTATGGCAGGGAGGTCAAGGTGGATCTGGGACCGGATCTGGAAATCAACCTGGGTTCACCCGTTCAGCTAAACCTGCAGCGTAATGTCCCGGACGAAGAAATCGGTCAATTGATCTGGGAGAGTTCCAAAGGAGAAGTTCCCTGTGCAAGCTGTACGGATGCTGTCATCCGCCCCATAGAGACCGTATTTTATCAAGTCAGACTGGAAGATATTTACGGCTGTACCGGATCTGATGATTTGAATATTGTAGTAAAAAGGCCGGAGGCGATCTTTGTCCCCAATAGTTTCAGCCCCAATGGAGACGGCCTGAATGATCTTTTGATGGTATATGCCGGGCAGGACGTTGAAACCATTCAGCAGTTCCGCATTTTAGATCGTTGGGGGGAACAGGTATTTGCTGTATCAGCATTTCAACCCAACGATCCCTTGTATGGGTGGGATGGCACTTTCAGAGGAAAAGCGCTCAACCCGGGAGTTTTTGTTTTTTTGGTGGAAGTAAAATTTGTGGACGGTCAAATAAAGGTATATTCCGGAGAAATCAACCTGATCCGGTAAAACCTATACAAAGTGCTCGAACTACTGTGCCAGCAATTTAATCGCAAAAACCAGCACCACACTTACCACCAAACCAAAAGATATTTTTCCCGCATCGCGGGCAATCATTTTCAAAAGCTGGGTACTGACTTTCTTTTCCAGGTGGATGCGCATAGCTAATTCTCTACCTGCCAGCAAGCCTACAAACACCCAGGTCGTACTCATGGGCAATTTGCCTCCCCAAAGCCCAAAATAATCGTCTTTGAAAACAAACAACACGACACCATAAATCAGGTCAATGAAGGTCGCAGAGCGGATGTCCGTGGTATTGGTTTTTTCCCTGACCACGTTCTGTACAGCTCCGCCCTTACTGTAAAAAATATACCCCAGCAGTGCAAGAATGAGCACAAGCGAAAATACAAAACCGCTTGTAGAGAGTTCATTGCCCCCTTTCAGATAGATGTAAATATTGGCAAGATCCTGGGTAAGCCATTGTGTCCAGAGAAAACCAGTAGACAACCATTGGGCTGCAACCCAGTATTTGCGGTGCTTATCCTGCAAAGGATTTTCAATGAAATACTTTTCCGTCAGCTTCGTGATACCCAGGTAAATGGCGATGGCTGCACTGAACGCAATAAGGTACCCCATCAGCGACTTTTGTATCATGCCTCCCAGTTTGGCTTTTGTATCAAAAACACTGCCCACCATGCTATTAAGATCACCGGGGATATCGCTTAGAGAGAAGAGCGTAAGAATCATAAAAGTCGTACTGACAGGAATCCCCAGGCGGGTGATGCTCATCAGTACCAATGGAGGGAGAATATAGTACCAGGCGTAGTTTTCCGGAAAGGAGAACTTTGCCAAGCGGCCATAGGCAATGTCCGCGTTAAAGTAACCATAAATGAGAACAGCACCCAGAATAAGTGCTGCATACAACCAAAGGATGTACCATGGAACCCGCTGTTCGTTTGACGTAAGAAAAGTTCCCAGGGTTTGAATGACATCGTTGCCGACAACTGAGTAAGAAGCCAAAGTAAATCCAGTCCACATTACAATTACAGAGAGATCCATGGTAATTCTTTGGTTTGTAAAATTTTGCTTATCGAATTGTATAAGAGACTCCGAAAGTAACAGTTACACCACGTTGGAATCTGCTGTAAATATATTCCTGCCCCGCAAGTTTGGAAGAAAGCACGTATTCTGCATCCAGCAAGTTTTGTGCTGACAACCTGAGGTTGACATCGCCAATCTTTTTGATCAGATTAAAGTCCAATTGATTTCTTCCGCGATCGTACACATCCGGCGTACCCTCTCTTCCGATAAAGTTCAGGCGGTCACCCAGCGAATTGAGCGAAAGGATGGCATCCACCCCTGCATCCGGGTGCGTGTAACTAAGTGACAAGTTGAGGATAAAGGGGGACTGTCCTTCGTAAGGCCTGTTGGTAGGCTCATTGCCTGTGACATCATCCACGTCAATAGAAGATCCGATCAAGGAGAAGTTTGTATTAATTTTGAAGTTTTTCAGGAAGTCTGCCACTACATCGAGGTCTTTTCTGAATTCAAATTCCAAACCATATACCTCTCCCTTTGCAACGTTGGTAAACTGCAACTCGGGGTTGGAAGACTTGATGTATTGGAGGGAAATTGGATTGTCAAAGCTTTTGTAATAAGCGCTGATCGCAAAAACTTCACCCGGACGGGAGAAATACTCCCATCTCAGGTCGGCATTATCGATGAGCGTTCTTTGCAATTGGGTGTTTCCGTTGTAGAAAAACTTCTCGAGCGGGTCGAAGGAGGTAAACGGAGCTATTTCTCTCATGTTGGGGCGAGCCAGTGTTTTGGAGTAAGTAGCGCGCAAGTTCATGTTTTCATTCAGAGCATAGATCAGGTTCACGGAAGGAAGCAGGTCTGATTCATTGATCGCGCCTACTCTTTCTTCTTCCGGTTTTTGAATAGCTGCACTTTCTGCTCTCAGGTCTGTTTTCTCGAAGCGGGCACCTGCAATGGCTTTTAATCTTTCAGTGACATTGAAGGTCAACATACCGTAAAAGGCAGTGACATCATCATGGCCGGAATAGCTGTTGTCCGGAATGGTTCCGTCGATGATGTAGTTGCCCATCGTATATCGGGTACCTTCCTGGCCGAGAATACCTACATTGTCATCAGCCATCCAGGCATTCACATCCCCATTGAGGTCTGTGATGGAAGTTTCGCCGCGACCTTTATCTGACACCTGGAAACGGTCTTCGGTAAAGGTTCTGTCTTTCATTGTGATCAGGGTACCCACTTTGATTTTGGTGCTGCCTTGCCCCAGAGGCAATTCAAGGTCCACTTTTCCGGTCAACTGCTCATCAGCAAGGTAGCGGAAGAAATAAAAGGGACGTTGAATGTTACTCAGAGGCAGAGAATACAAGTCGTTATTTACGTTGTACTGATTTTCGAAGAATCGGGTCATGGGTTCATCCTGGCTGGATTCTGTATAGCTACCTTTCCATTCGAGCTTCATGTTGTTCAAACCTTCAAAAACATGTGTACCGCTCAACTGGTAGTTTAGGATGCTTCTTTCATTAAAGCTAAGGGCACGACCTTCCAAAAAGTCAGGAGCGATGATGTTGTCAGGGCGTTCGCCAAAAACTGTTCTGGAAAATTTCTCTGTATTGTGGTTATAGATCAGGTTGAAATTAATGCTGCTGAGGTTGCTGAATTTATAGGCGAAGCCTAAAAGGCCATTCACAGTAGGGTTTTGAGTACTTTGAGTGTCTTCAAAATTGCCCTGGTTGCCCAACACGCCTGAGTTGATATCTTCCAGTACCCAGTTGGATTTCTGGAATCTGTCCAGCATGCGATACGATTGTTTGAAAGAAGCCGACATGATCACACCCAGCGGTCTGCCAAACAAATTGTATTGATTGCCAAAAGCCAGTGAGAGGCTGTGATCAACAGGCGTTTCCATGGTAGAAGGTTCAAATTGGCGGTTCAGATCTTTGATGGAATTCAGCGCTTGTGCTGCCTCATCAGCGCCTGCTCTTCCCAAACGAGCGATCAACTCTGAGTTGTCACTCAACAAAGCACGTGACTGTTCATTGATACTGGCAGGAATGGCTCTGCCACCATCATCGTAGCCCCAATAATCATTAGCTCCACCATCATGGGTAAGGAAGTTGCTGATCAGGTTGTTTTGGGGATTGTACCCGGCAGATGCACTGATCGTAAATGAAAATTGCTCCGGGAAGCTTTTTGTCTTTATGTTTACGTTACCTCCGGTAAAATTGCCCGGTTGGTCCGGAGTGAAGGTTTTGGAGGTAATGATATTTTCCAGGAGATTGGTCGGAATAAGATCCAACTGAGCCGCATTGCGATAAGGATCTGTGGAGGGGATGACCAGGTCATTCAGCTGGGTGAGGGAATACCTATCGCCCAAGCCGCGGATATTGATGTATTTACCACCTTGTACGGTAGCT
>JALQTV010000192.1 GCA_023268675.1 Saprospiraceae bacterium
AGGGTATTATATCTACTTCTCCATATTCCCGGCTGTTTGGTTGCTGAGAAGGCTGAAAAGACAACAGGAGGCAATGGAAAATCCGGATTCGTCAGATATGAAACCTGTTTCTCCGATAGTCAATACACTCCTGTTGATCTTTCACAAGGTTGAAATGCGGCTGACAAGAATCAACCGCTTGTTTGGTTTAACATGCGTCGCAGAAGGAAAAATCATGCGATAATCAGCCTTCTAATTTTGCCAGGGCATTTTTTATTCTATCTGCAGCCTCCAGTATTTCTTCTTCGGAGTTGGCGTAGGACATTCTGATGCATGCATTCGCTCCGAAAGGAATTCCTGAGACAAGTGAAACATGAGCTTCAGAAAGTAAATACTCGCTTAAGTCATCGGCATTGTTGATGACAAATTCTCCGTGTTTTTTGCCAAAAAATGCCGAAACATCGGGGAAAACATAAAACGCACCCTGGGGTTTGTTGACTTTTAACCCTGGAATAGCGCTTAGTTTTTCAAGGAATAAATCACGTCGGCTTAGAAATACATCTCTCATGGTTTCACATGCCGGAACTTCGTTCAAAATTGCATATTCAGCAGCTTTTTGACTGAATGAGTTCGCACCCGAAGTAAATTGCCCTTGAACCTTAGCACAGGCACTTGCTATCCATGCAGGTGCGCCAATGTAGCCTAAACGCCATCCGGTCATGGCAAACCCCTTCGAAAATCCATTCACGGTTACAGTTCTATCTTTCATGGAAGGCAAGCTTCCAATACTGAAGTGTTTTTCTCCAAAGTTGATGTATTCATAAATTTCATCAGAAATTACCACAATGTCAGGGTGACCTTCCAAAACTCTTGCCAGCGCTTCCAGCTCAAGCTTGGTGTAAACAGACCCGGTAGGGTTGCAAGGGGAAGAGAACAAAACGATTTTTGTTTTGTCTGTAATAGCAGATTCCAATTGTTCAGGAGTAATTTTAAAATCCTGGTCTATGCCTGCATGGACCAATACAGGTACTCCTTCTGCCATCTTTACCATTTCGGGATAAGAAACCCAGAATGGAGAGAAGATGATTACTTCGTCGCCGGGATTAAGAAGAGAAAGGCATACATTTGCAATAGACTGTTTGGCGCCATTGGAAACTACAATTTGTTGTGCGGTATATTCCAGATTGTTGTCTCTTTTGAATTTTGTGGCGACTGCCTGACGCAGTTCCATCAAACCGGGTACAGGAGTGTAGTGCGTAATTCCCTGATCAAGTGCTGTTTTGGCAGCTGCTTTTATGGATTCAGGGGTGTCAAAGTCAGGCTCACCCACGCTGAGATTAATTACGTGGATACCCTGAGCATTCAGGTCGCGAGCTCTTTGGGCCATTTTTATGGTGGCCGATTCTTCCATTTGTTTTACTCTGTCTGACAGCAGCCGACTAGTGTTCATGGTTAACTGATTTATGATATTGAAAAAGGATATGTAAATTTAGTTTTTTTGTTCAAATGATGGTTCTTTTTGAAAATAGTTTAAAATTTGGATGATATGACTGATAAACTTGAATGGCTTGAGCAGCGCAAAAGGGAGGCGATGGAAGGTGGTGGTCCAACTAGAATAGCCGCACAACATTCCAAAGGAAAACTGACAGCTAGAGAGAGAATAGATTTGCTTATGGATCCCGGGTCATTTGAAGAGCTGGGAATGCTGGTTTTGCATCGCACAACTGATTTTGGCATGGACAAACAACAATACCCCGGAGATGGTGTGGTTACCGGTTATGGTACTGTCAATGGTCGTCTTGTGTATGTGTTTTCACAGGATTTTACGGTTTTCGGGGGATCCCTGTCAGAAACTCATGCTGAGAAAATTTGTAAAATCATGGATATGGCCATGAAAAACGGGGCACCTGTAATTGGCCTTAATGATTCCGGTGGAGCTCGTATACAGGAGGGGGTTCGCTCACTTGGCGGTTATGCTGATATATTCTACAGGAATGTTATGGCATCAGGTGTTGTCCCCCAGATTTCTGCCATAATGGGCCCCTGTGCCGGAGGGGCTGTTTATTCTCCAGCCATGACAGATTTTACCATTATGGTTGAGGAGAGTTCCTATATGTTTGTTACCGGACCCAATGTTGTAAAAACAGTAACCAACGAATCAGTCAGTTCCGAAGAACTGGGTGGAGCACATACTCATGCTGTCAAATCCGGAGTTACCCACTTAACTGCAGCCAATGACTTGGAAGCAATTCGTCATATCAAGCACTTACTATCTTATATGCCTCAAAATTGTGAGGAAAAACCGCCTTTGAAACCTTATGAGTTGGAGGATGAACTTCGACCCATTCTCAGGGAAATCATCCCCGAAAACCCACAGCAGCCTTATGACATGCGACAAGTAATTGAGGGAGTGGTAGACGCTGAAAGTTTTTTTGAAATACAACCGGACTATGCCGACAATATAGTAATTGGATTTGCACGCCTGGCAGGTCGAAGCATTGGGATTGTAGGAAATCAACCCTTCAGTCTGGCAGGAGTTTTGGATGTTAATAGCTCAAAAAAGGCAGCGCGCTTTGTGCGTTTTTGCGATTGCTTCAATATCCCTTTGTTGGTATTGGTGGATGTTCCGGGGTTTTTACCTGGAACGGATCAGGAGTGGAATGGGATCATCACCAATGGAGCGAAATTGCTTTATGCTTTTAGTGAAGCTACCGTTCCTCGCATCACGCTGATTACCAGAAAGGCTTATGGTGGGGCGTATGATGTCATGAACTCCAAACACATTGGCGCTGATATCAATTATGCCTGGCCCGACGCAGAGATAGCCGTCATGGGGGCAAGGGGTGCATCCGAAATCATTTTCCGCAAGGAAATCTCAATGGCTGAGGATCCGGAAGCCATGTTGGCTGAGAAGGAGTTAGAATACAAAGAAAAGTTTGCAAATCCTTATAGGGCTGCAGCCAGAGGGTTTATTGATGAAGTGATCGACCCGGCAGAAAGCCGGCGTAAATTGATCAAGGGCTTTTCTATGTTGGAAAATAAAGCTGTTAGCCTGCCGGCAAAAAAACACGGCAATATTCCTTTGTAAGGTAATGCATTGAAAAAAGTTTATTTTTAGGAAATTTATAGTCATTGGATCAAAAGCCACAAATCAATCACCAGCCAGGATTGTCCTCCGGGGCTACTGGCGATGCTTCAGAGAATAGAAATACGAGGCTTCGGGTGCCTGGATTCCTTGGGAACTTCATAGGCTGGTTTCTATTGTTCAACTTGCTGGCTTTTGTCCTATTTGAATTTGCCCTTCCGGTAAAAACGGGGTGTAAGGATCCTGTTTCTGCCAATTATGACCCTTTTGCCTTGAAAGCATGTGAGGATTGTTGTGTAGAGGATCCTCATAAGGGACTGGAGGCCTGTATGGACACCCTTGCGGTAAATTTTAATCCAAATGCACTAGCTCCCTGCAGCGATTGCTGTTCCTATAGAGGGTGTATGGATTCAAATGCACTCAATTATGCCCCCCTGGCTCGTATTCCATGCACCAGTTGTTGTGATTATCCGAAATATGGGGCTTTGGCAGATTTGTCTGATGGGAATTCAGGAGCAAAGATTTCCGAACCTCTGCCAATTGAACTGGTTCTTCCGGATGGCTTGCACCCCATTTCTGCCAACGGACTATTTTTTTTCTACAAATGGCGCTCTTTGTTGTTTTTATTGAGTGCAGCTTCATTGCTAGCATTCATTGTTTCTGGGTTACTTTTTCGCCGAAGGCTAAAGAAGGAGGAAAAAAATGAATTAGCCACTGGAGAGGCTTCCAAAACACAAGTCCTGTCTTTTCAGGAGGATGCTCAATTCCAGGCATTGGCTTCCGCAATGAAGAGGGGTGGAGGAACAGGGAAATCAAAGAAGAGATATTTGTTCTTCATAGAAGAAAAATCAGACGGATCTTATCAGACGGATTTATTCGAGCATCTGTGCAGGGAGTTGATGGTAGCTGGAATCCCGATTGAGCGCTTCTTATTTTTGGCTGACGCCGAAAAATTTCACAACGAGGCAAATACGGATGGCAAGCCACTAAAGGTTATTTTATCGCAGTTTCCGAAAGCAAGTTTGTTTTTCTTCACCGATGGAGCTGGTTTTTTGGACTCACAGCAAAAAGTAAAGAGAACCATTTTTCAGTCTGTAAGTAAACGTTCCTGTGCTCTGATATCTCCAAAATCAGTCAAGGCATGGGGAGTTGGTGAAGAGAGCCTTTCGACAGTTTTTCAAATAGCACCGGCGACTATGTCCGGATTGGAGGCCAGTTTGTTAAATTTTGACAATCCGGGCTCGATTAAGGTGTCAGATTGGAAAAAGGAGGAAGAAGCCAATTTGAGAGGTTGGAGTGCCGATTCAGATAGTTTATTGAAAGATTTGGAGCATTACCTTGACGAAGGGCTACGGAAATTGCTTGTAGTTTTTACAAATTATTCCCAGTTGACAGGGGCACAACTTCTCCAATTGGCAAATGCTTTTCATCTGAGTGGAACAGTTGGACCTTATTTTGACAAGTTGATGCAAATCAGTCAATTGACTTGGTTTAAAAAAGGGAGGCTCCCGGCTGAAATCAGCAAAAAGCTGGCTATTTCAGCACAATTGACTGATGAGGATAAAAAATGTGTGGAGCGTATTTTGGGATTTGAGAAAAAACGGAAAAAGAAGCCCCGTTTTATAATTTTGGTATTTGCAGGGGTGGTGTTCATTGGACTTTTTCCTTTATCAGGCCTTCAGGTTCGTTGTTTTGAGGAGGCATTCACGCTTCCAGGGTCTCCTGAATTATTTTGTTTGTCAGAAGGACACGAGGATAGAGCAACTCAGACGATAGCTTTGCATAGGTTTGTGCGTTATCTTGATCGATATGCATTGGATGAAGCTACTTTTGCTCTTGAAGCCGTTTTTCAGCCTGCCAACAGAGATTCAGTGCCAATTGCAGAATGGGAAAGTCACTTGAATTTGGTTTATGGTGCTATTTACAACCAGGCACTTGAATTGTATGGGGATGGTTATTATAATTTATCTGTTACATTGGTCAATCGCATGCATCTGGCTTGTCGCGAAGTCTTGGCAGGCTATGATATTTTCCTGGGACCTGTTTACGAAGGATTTGCACCGTTTCAACTTAAGCTGGACAGGCTTTGGTATTTGATGGGACTCAATTTTTACTATCTGGAAGATCCCATTACTGCCACGTTATACCAGGATGCTATTGAAAACTATGGAACAGATGAAGTAGAGGTTGCAAGGGTGCCCAATCTCTCACACCTTTTGACTTATGAAGCGATCGACACTTTTTCCGAGGGCCGTTTGAGAGTAAGGCATCGGGGCAGGTATGGATTCCTGGATGAAGAGGGTTTGCCTGTTCCGGATAGCTTGGGACGAGTGTTCAATTTTGATTTTGCCTATAATTTCTCTGAAGGAAAAGCACTGGTTCGGGAAGGAAACAATTATTTCAGGGTTGATAAGGACCTCAATGTATTGGATAATAATTTCTTTTCAAGTTGGAATCCTGCAACGGATAGTTTGACGGGTAAGCAAGGCTTCAGAGATGAAAACGGCAATTGGGTTATTGTTCCGCAGTACCCTTCTGTGTTTCCTTATTCAGGAGACTTGGCAAGGGTGCAGTTGGATGATGGTACTTTTACTTTCATACGCAGGCAGGGCAAAGTTTTTGTCCGGGAAACTTTTGAGGAAGCCAGGGATTTCAGTTATGGTTATGCTGCGGTCAAAAAAAATG
>JALQTV010000193.1 GCA_023268675.1 Saprospiraceae bacterium
CTATAGGTTCTGCTACCGCTGTATTTAGCGGCGCGGGAACTTCTACATACACGCTCACTGTCACCTCTACGGATAACGCAGGGGCGAACAGTGTTACGCACATCAACGGAGTTACACTGACTCCGAGCGCTGGCGCCAAACTCACCGCTACCCTGCTCAACGAACTACAACGCAGAGATCAAAAATACGGCATGGTCACTGCCTGTGTAGGCGGAGGCCAGGGAATAGCCGGAATTTTTGAATCCCTGGTCTAGAGCAATCAGATAAAAAAAAAGCCGCGCGAATGATCGCGCGGCTTTTTTTTATCTGATTATCGTCACATCTCCCCTCAGGATCTTTCCATTGGCCAAATCCAGGCGAAGAATGTAATAATAAGTACCGGTAGGCAAATCTTCCCCTGAGTTATTGGTCCCCTGCCAATCATTCAAATATGGTCTTGCCTGGTAAACAATATCTCCCCATCGATTGAAAATGATCATCTCATTATCGGGATAGTCTGCAGTTCCATTTAGCAAAAGATCAAAAACAAAAGCATCATTGCGGCCATCGCCATTGGGAGTGATGCCATTGGGCATGCTGTCACGCGAAATATTGGGAATTTCCGCAGCTTCGACCGTGATTTCAACCAGTGCTTCTGAACAGTTATCCGGACAAGCCAGACTGCAAATACTATACGAAAAAGTATCCACTCCGCTGAGGCCAGGCTTCGCAGCGTAAATCCCCGATCCATTGTTAAACTCTACCAACTCTCCTATGGATGGACTGCTCAACAGCTCTATCGAAAACGCGCCCAATCCATCAAATTGATCGTTGGAACTTAAATTGATGTTTATACTTGGTGTCCCATAGGGGAGCTTGTAACTGTCATTGACAGCTTGTGGTGCTCCGGCAAGTAGGATAACAACGGAATCAGCACTGTAATTTTCACAACCTACCTGAGAAAGTGACCATACAAAAACATTTTCTCCGGCACTCAAATTACTTGCGAAAGTAACCGGATCAGCAGGAGAATCAATGGAAGCTGTCCCTGAAGTAGTCCAGGTACCAAAAGTATTGGCAGGCAATTCTGCATTCAAGGTAGCTCCGTCTTCACAGACCTGAAGGTCTTCACCAGCCATAGCCAAAGGCAGATTAGCCGTATTGACGGTCACTTCCAATTCAGCTGTATCGGTACAACCATTTTCTATGTTTTTTACGATAAGTTGATACAAACCGGCTTCTGTCACAGTGGGCATAAGCGTCGTATCATTGCTGATGGTTCCACTCCCTTCAACTACCTTCCACTCATATACGAAAACATCCCCCATGGAAGAACCGGATGCATCCAGCGTAAGCGTAGCCCCACAATCGATGCTGTTGATGTCACCTGCATCCGCTACCGGTGTTTGAGGGTCTGAACTTACCGTAATGGTATCAGTAGCCGAACAGCCGTTTCTTTCCAGAGTAAGTGTCAATACATACTGTCCAGGTCCATCCACCACAGCTACCAGATCGCTGCTATCAGTAGGAACAACCGTATTTTCGGGATCCACAGCCGACCAAGCCGGTGTAAATTGACTTGGAAGGAAGGATCTCCTGGCACTGATAACTGCTTCCTCACCCAGACAATTAAATTCTTGTGTAGCGTCGAAAATTACCTGTGGTGCTTCAATATCGGCATCTACAAATATCGTTTCCTGGGAGAAACAACCAGTAGTATTATTGGTAAGTGTCAATTCGTAAAATCCTTCTTCCACCACATTGATCACCAGCGGGTTACCGGTTTCCTTTATAGTCAAATCATTGAAATCCAAGCCTCTCCATTCTGCCGTGAAGTCAGTCCCTGCATCAGAACCGGATGCATCCAGGGTGATGATATCGTTTTCGCAAGTAAGCAATCCGGGTTCATTAAGCACAATAGAAGGAATGGCCACATTTGCAATGACCTCGACCTGGTCGGTTGCGGTACAACCATTTCGGGTATCCGTTACCGTCAATTCATAAATACCCGGCAAAGAAACCATGGTAGAGTCATCAAATGGCGGCATAGCCGGCCCTCCATCCTGGACAGCCACCCACGCATAGCGGAAGGCGACCCCCTGCGAACTATTGCCACCCAATAGAACGGTATCTGTATTACAGCCAATAAATTTATCAACACCTGCATCAGCTACCGGAGCCGTATAATCTTCTTGTACTTCATAGGTAGCAGACCCGACACAACCTGAATCTTCGTCTTTGATCAACACCTGATACAATGCTCCCTTGTCTACAGCTACACTTAAAGTGTTAGTCGGGGTTGCAAAGCTTCCATTGTTGGTACGCCACTCCACAGTATAATTGGTCAAGTCATCTAAAACAGATGCCGTCAGTGTCAGCGTATCGTAGGCACAACCCAAAATAAAAGAAGGTTCCGCAATCGTTACCATGGGCGTATTGGGGTTGTTGCCCACAGAAATCCCCTGGGAAGCTGAACAACCGGTAGTGTTGTTGGTCACCGTGAAAGCATAAAAACCTACCTCGTTTACTCCTATATTCAGGGTGTTTTCGCCTATTACCACTCCGTCTTTTCTCCAGGTATTGGTAAATTCGGGCCCACTTGAAGATCCACTTGCATCCAAAATAACAGACTGCGTAGTACAATCCAACGTCGCTGAATCTGCAAGTGCTATGGTTGGAAGCTCCCTCAAATCATTGATAACCACAGTATCTTGAGCAAAACAAAATTTGTCCAGATCGGTGAGCGTAATTTCATACACGCCGGGAGCTGCCACCACCAGACGTAGATCTTCTCTGCCGTTGGCGATGATGCCTCCTGCCTGCAGCGAACGCCAGGCAACACTGTAATTGGTCGCATCTGTCTGGGCTGTAACCACCAGCGAATCATTGGCACAACTGAAATTCATGTCTTCCCCTGCATTTACCGTGGGAAAATCATTACCCGGACCTACTGATACGGTATCTGAAGCACTACAACCTGTAAATTCGTCCGTTCCTATGACAATGTACTGCCCCACCTCACTTACAGTAAGGATATTGGCCAAACTCAGGGTATCTCCATCGAGGCTGGTCCATAGGAAAGATGCCGGTTGACCCGGTATTTCAAAAGAGGCAGTAATGGTTCTTGGCTCCCCTCCACACGAAAGCGTGGCATCTGCCGCCACAATAACCGGAGGAATCGTTCTATCCAAAACTCTGACAGTATCTGTCTCTGAACAACCTGATTCATTGAAACTTACTTCCAGTACATAGGTTCCAATGGCTGTAACAATCGGATTGGGCAGGTTTTCCTGACCCGGAGTAACCATACCTCCATCAGGGCTGCTCCAAGAATACGATACCGCATCTCCCTGAGAGGTATTTGCCTGCAATTGTGCTGTCGAAACATCACAGGTAATGGCCCGATCGGTACCCGCATTGGCTACCGGCAGTGCCTCTGCCAAGACCTGTACCGTATCCCTGGATTGACATCCAATCTGAGAATTCAGTACAGAAAGTACATAAACGCCCGGGCTGGTGGCCACATAAGAGGAAGAAGAGCCTCCTTCCAGGGGAACATTCAGTTTGCTCCACTGATAAATGTACTCAGGGCCTACCGAAACCGTGGCATCCAGCAAAACTCCCGGGGCATTGCAACCCAAGATCTGATCTTCGCCTATTTCTACCACCGGAACGGGTGCAGAAGATCCTATTTCTATCGTTTTATTGATGACTATCGAAGGGTTTGCGTTGTCAAAGATTACAACATCTACCGTTCCCGGAGATAAATTCCTTGCAACCGGCCCAAACTGTTCGGGTACTGTTTTCCAAAGTACCCCTACCGGAGATTGTCCTCCGGAGAGCACCAATTCAACTGAACCATCCCGAGAATCCGGACAAGAAGCAGCGGTAATCAATTCTTCGATAATAAGAATCGTATCTTTAGCACATATCTCTCCCGGATCCGACACCAATGATCCTGTTCCATTGGCTGTCACCACATTGGGCGTCGGAGTCTCACTAATGCTTATAGGGTAACAACCGCGTGCAGGTCCCAACACCACAAAGCACGCTTCGAAAAACAACACACTATCGACGCCAAAAGACCAGGGAGCCAGATTATTGCTCTCCCAGTTTACATTAAGCAATCCGGTAAATGCTGAGTTGTCATCGAAAGTAAAGGTAGAATTCTCCTCTACAACCGGGCTACCCTGAGCCCCCACATAAAAGAGCGCCGTTGGATCCCACTCAACTGTAAAATCGGCCCGACTCATATTGTCAAAATAACTCACTTCAAAATCCACACAAACGGTATCAAGTACATAGCCTTCTGCACTGCCCACGCTCATATAAAAGCCCTCAGGAAATAAAATACACGCCTGGCCATCTTGTTTGATCACTCCAAGGTTATTCCCTCCGGAAGTTTCACTGATGGTCACGGGAGGAATGATTTGATCCAGCACCAATACATCAATACACTCTTCTGCAGGACCACCCAGGATTTCAAAACAAATCTGGAAGATCACCTCATCGGGATCCAGAGTTACTCCCGTTTCACTGGTCCAGTTCAAACCCAAAATACCGCCATCAACGCCACTAACATCAAAGTTGTCTGCTAAAGTAGCACCCGGCAAGTTGATGTTTTCTATGCCACGGAACCCAATCTCATTTGCATCCCAGCCAAGAGAAAACCCGAAATCAATCATGCGGTTGAAATTGCTGACACTCACATCCAGACACACCTGCTCACCTGTTCGGGCAGAACCTGAACCAATACTAATGCCTACCTCTGCAGGGACATTTACCTCCACCGTACAGTTCTTAGGAGCGATTCCGATATTCGTACCGTTATTCGTCTCTCTCGCTACCATGGTTGGTGAACCCTTAAAGCTGATCGGACTGTTTCCTCCAAAACCCACTACTTTGAAACAGACCTCATACAAAACATCCGCCGTATTCTTGGGTGTGTTGGTACTTTTCCAATTGACTCCCAGTACTCCATTTGCAGCATTGCTGGCATCGAAATGACTGGCATTGAGCTGTAAGGTCGTATTTAGATTCGTAACTTCCTGGAACTCCAGTATTTCAGGGTTCCAATCCAGCAAATAGCGCATTTCGAAAATATTGTTGAAATTGCTGGAACTGATAGGGATACAAATGACATCCCCAATGTTTACCGGGTCTGCGCAGTTGACAGTCATGTTGAGACCGGTAGGTTCACAGGCGCCCACGGTTACTCCCCCCGGAGTAAATTCAAAGGTCCCTTCGGGGAAAATGAAGTTGACGCGACTGCCATCGGGAGCCAGGGTATCTGTCCGGAAATTTGAAAATTCGACGATGGTAGGATTATCGGAAAAAATGATGTCAGCAGAAGTTTCACACTCCGCCCTTACCCTATAACAAGCCTGAAACATTACCGTGCCATCATCCAAAGACTTTCCGATATAATTCGGATCACCACTCAATAAAAACCAGGACAAGGTCAGGTTACCAGGCCCAACGTTGGGTTGGTCAGGCAAACCAAAATCACTGGTCTGCAATCCTATCTGATTTTGTACTGCAGTGGGTATGATCAAGTTCTCAAAAGCAAGCAAATCACTGTCCCAGTTTACAGAAAACTGAGCAGAGGCAATGTTTTCGAATCCATTTACACTGTAATCCACACAAACCAGGTCTCCTTGCTGTGCCTGTTCCTGAGAAGCAATAATCTGTACC
>JALQTV010000194.1 GCA_023268675.1 Saprospiraceae bacterium
TCCACCAGCTATTGATCTCTGCGAAAATCTGAGCCTGTGGTGCCCAGTTGTACACGGGCAGACCAAAGGTAGATTCCGTAATGAAATGGTGGCAGCGCTGTGGTTCGAATGCCTCGGACAATCCATCGTACTCGGTTTTGTAGTCTCCGGAAACCACCCAGATTTCACCCCTGTGCTCTACCTTGATCTGGGCTGAACCGACGACATGGCCGGCAGGCCAAAAACTGAATTTTACCCCATTGATGGAAAGTACTTCACCATAAGCTACCGAAGATACATTGATTGGTCCCAGCCGAAATCTCATCACCGGTTTGGCACTGTGAGTACAAAGGTAAGATTGATGCCCGGGGCGGGCATGGTCTGCATGTCCGTGGGTAATCAGTGCCTTTTTTACCGGTTTCCAGGGGTCTATAAAAACAGCTGCTTCAGGGCAATAAATCCCCCTATCGGTAAATTCCAGCAATCCCATAGTATTTCTTTAACAATTCTTTAAGATTCGAATGCTTATTTGCCACTTAGGAGAATAAAAAAAATATTCTATTTTGTGAGCAAAACGAAGAACCAACAATTGTCTTGTTTATTCAAACGGACACATTTTTAAGCAAAAGGTTTACGGCGATTGACTTACCGTAAACCTTTTTTGTTGGATCCGGAGGAGGCACAAGACGATGCGCCCCTATTGCCTAAGGTTGTTCCAATAATTTTTTCACTGCATCCACCTTGTCATTCGGGATGGTAAACGACAGGTTGTAGTGTTTGATGCGCCATCCTTCGGGTGTTTTTACGGCAACGCCTGAACCACGGCAGGGTCCCATCCAGGTATCCAGTTGTTCTTCCCACCAACCTGTCTGTCCGTCTTCAGAAAAATAAAACTGCCGGTCGTGGCCCGTAAAATCCCAGGCGCTTTCGCGTTCAAATGCTGATTTTGCCCAGTCTCTGAACACGTCCCTTTCCCAACGTTCGCCGGCATCCGTGCCCAGGTAAATCCCATCAGGTGTCATGCTTCCGAAAAAGGTATCCTCGTCGGCCTGAGCAGCCGCAAGGTGCCAATTGTCGATCAGTTGGCCCAACTCGGCTGCCAGATCGGGTTTCACCTTCCAACAATCCTCGCCTTTTCTTCGGGTATCTGTGATGTTGAGGATTTTCCAACCTTCGGCCCCCTTGAACAACAGGAAGTTATTGACGCCACAATGGATAAATTGATCTCCCAGATACAATCCATATTCCGTCCAGGCAGTAGCCAGGCGGCCATCGATGCGGATATCGTAAGTCCAAATGCGTTCATCCAGCATGGCTTCTCTTGGCGTACCAATAGCATTGAGAAAGCCCGCAACTGATCCGTCGCGCACCTGGGGTCCCTGTTCTGTTTCCATGACGGTTTGCATGGTTGCCTGCGGCAAAAACAAGGGGCGCAGGGCACTGCTGTCGCCTGCCCGCATCCCGTCAAACATTGCCATGATCACCGCCTGCACGGCATCTCTTTCCGGATTGACCTGGGCTGTGACGACGGAAGGAAGCAGGAAAGGTGCCAACAGCAAAAGTGATTTTAGTGTAGCTAATCTTTTCATTGTCCGATATTTATTGGTATTTGTTTTTCTTAAGCCATTTCTTGGGGATTGCCACACCGGTAGATTCTGCCTGCCACATGAGGCTTACAATCCACCAACGATCGCCGTCGAACATCAGTTCTATGCTGTTGATCCCTCTGTCGAAAGGTTTTTCGCCGGGAGCAGCCATGGATTCGTACACCATAAAAACCGAAGCCATGTCCCCATAGCGGCTGATATGGAGGTTGGAAGCCGTTTCAAAAAAATCTCTTTTTTCCAGGTTGGGTCCTATGTTGTTGATGTACTTTTCTACGGAAAGTTCGGCGATGCTCCACTGGCCATTGCGGTTGCTCCTGATGTAAAAGGGCACATCGCCTCGAAAAAGATTCCGGAACCGATCCCAGTCAATGCTCCTTTCGGCAGGGCCGGAAATCGTTTCCAAGAGGGCGTCCATAGCAGCTTCCACGCTCTGAACATCCGCAGTGTAGGTTTTGCCCATCTGTGCTGACGCAGAAAAAATGGCTGTACCAAAAAAGAAAAAAGTTAAAAGGACGTTAAGTAAAAAATGTCGACGTTTGTATGGTGAAAACATGGTCTAAAAGTTTAGTTAGGAATTCAGTTACATGGAATGCTCCTAAAATTACATTTTTGACAGCTTTTACAAAATTGTTTTTAGCATACAGGCAAGAACCAAAATTTAAATGGATGGCCCGAATGAATACACTACCTGTCTTATTTTGCTCAGGTTTATTGCTTGCCCTGCTTCCTTCCTGTGCGGTACAGCCTAAATCGAGCCCCGGCAAAGAACTGGCAAGCCCTGCTCCCGATTATTCCGACCCGGACAACTGGGCTGCCTTACCGCAGAAAGAAGATCCGGCTGACCTGACACCGGGTCCTGATATTCCCAACATTCAGGCCTCTGCCGAAGTAGATGTTTTTTTCCTGCATCCTACCACCCATACGAAAAAACGGCCCAGGAACTTCTGGAATGCACCCTTGGCAGACGAAAAAATCAACAAGCGCACCGATGAAAGTCCCATTCAGTACCAGGCCAGTATTTTCAATGGAGTTGGAAAGGTATATGCTCCCCGCTACCGACAGGCTCATCTGCAAGCGTATTTTACCGATGACCGCCAACAGGCAAAAGCAGCCTTTGAACTTGCCTATTCGGATGTCAAATCTGCCTTTCAATACTATCTGGATCACTATAACAACGGCAGGCCCATCATCATTGCCGCTCATAGTCAGGGAACTACCCATGGCAAAAGGCTGGTCAGAGAATTTTTTGACGGCAAATCCTTGTCCAAACAATTGGTTGCTGCCTACCTCGTAGGAATACCCGTTGAAGCGGACTATTTTGCTGTTTTACAGCCTTGTGAAACCCCCGAACAAACCGAATGCTTTTGCAGCTGGCGAACCTACAAATCCGGGCACTATCCCAAAGGTGCAGGTCCGCAGGAAAATATAGTCGTTACCAATCCGCTTAGCTGGACAACCGCATCGGTATATGCCCCCAAGACGCTGAATCAAGGGGCCGTTTTGATGAAATTTTCTAAGGTAATCCCACAGTTGGCAGATGCCAAAGTCAACAATGGCTTTCTGTGGATCACCAAACCCCGATATCCGGGCAGTTTTCTTTACTTTTCTCCCAATTACCACATCGGTGATTTTAACCTCTTTTATATGAACGTGAGGAACAATGCGATCTTGAGAGCCCGTCACTTCCTCAACCAATAGCCCGTCATACATGGATATTTACAAGCAGCGATCTACCTGGAAACTTTACCTGGCCATCACCGGACTGGTAATCATTTCCATATCCATGTTCAATACCAACTACCTGTACAAACGCCTCTCCGAAGAAGAAGCCCGCAAGGTAAAACACTACGAGATGGCGCAGGAGTTGATCAACGACATAGATGATCAGAATATTGACAATTGTGACTATACCCTGCATTCCAAAATCATAGAATCCAATACCAGCATTCCGGTCATTCTGGTGGACGAACGCGGAGAAGTCATCGCTGCAGCCAACTTTGGCGACAACCTGGACACCAATTACGTCTATCTCAAATCCATAGTTGCAGAAATGGAAGCCGAAGGCTTTACTCCCATCGAGGGCTATGCTTACAAGATATACTACAAGGAATCCAAGATCCTGACCCAGCTGCGCTATTTCCCACTCATCCAGCTTTTGCTCGTCGCAGCCTTTATCTTTTTCGGTTATCTGGGACTCAACTATTCCCGGAAGGCAGAACAAAACCGCGTGTGGATAGGCATGGCCAAGGAAACGGCTCATCAACTCGGCACGCCCATATCGGCCATTGTAGCCTGGCTGGAACACCTGCGGGACATCCGACAGGGCGATCCGGAAATGCAGGAAATCATGACCGAACTCGGAAACGATGTCAACAGGCTGGAACTCATCGCCGACCGCTTTTCAAAGATCGGCTCTGCTCCCAACCTTCAAAGCACCAATATCTTCGAAGAACTCAACAAATGCAGGAACTACATGGAGCGCAGGGCTCCCCGGAAAGTCAGTTTTGATTTTCCCGATCCCCGCCAAAACGAGCCCCTGCTGGTAGCGGTCAACCAACACCTTTTTGACTGGGTCATAGAAAACCTGCTCCGCAACGCCCTGGATGCCATGGAAGGCACAGGCAACATCAGTGCAGCAGTCTATTCCGATCCCTCCTTTGTGTACATCGACATCAGCGATACCGGCAAGGGTATCCCCGCCAACAAATTCAAGGCCGTCTTTCAACCCGGTTATACCACCAAAAAAAGAGGTTGGGGACTGGGTCTGTCACTTGCCAAGCGAATCGTCGAGCAATACCACAACGGCAAGATTTTCGTCAAAAAATCTACCGAGGGTACAGGTACTACCTTTACGGTGAAGTTGCCGCGGTCGGAGAGGGGTGAGTAGCTCTATATCAAATCCGCAAAACTCTTTTCCATCTTGCGAAACCTGCTGATGCCCACCCACAAAAACAGCAGGGTAACGCCCAGAGAAAGCCAGATGCCGGGAAGGTACAGACCGTCTGACTGACCTAAAATACACCAGCGAAAACCGTCTATGACTCCCACCATGGGGTTTATACTGTAGAGCAAGCGCCATTCGTCAGGTACCACGCTGCTGCTGAACCCTACCGGAGAGACGTACAACCCAAATTGTACCACAAAAGGAATGATGTACCGGAAATCGCGGTACTTGACGTTGAGAGCTGTCATCCACAAACCCGGTCCCAGACTGGCCAGCAAAGCCCAAAGCATGAAAAAGGGAAGCAACAAGATTTTTGCCGAAGGCAGAAACTGATAATAGACCATCATGCCAATCAGCAGGGTAAAGCTGATCAGGAAATCTACAAAAGCTGTCACCACCGCTGCACTCGGAATGATCAGACGGGGAAAATAGACCTTGCTAATCAGATTCGCATTGCCGATGAGGCTGTTGGAAGCCTCCCCCAAAGCTGTCGCAAAGAGCTGCCAGGGCAACATCGCAGCAAAGACCATCAGAGCGTAGGGGGCATCGCCCTCGCTGGGCAATTGAGCCACCCTGCCAAAGATGACCGTAAAGACAATCATCGTCAGGAAAGGTCGTATCAAAGCCCAGGCCACCCCGATTACAGTCTGCTTGTAGCGCACCGAAATGTCGCGCCAGGCAAGAATAAAAAACAGTTCGCGATAGTGCCATAAGTCGCGCCAGTAGTTTTTTTCAGCCCTTCCCGGTTCCAGTATGGTTTGCATATTGAAAGTTTACAGCTTGAAAATTTAGACCTGACTATTTACTGTAATACCCGTAACTCTTACCATAGCCATACCCGTAGCCGTAGCCATAGTATCCCTGTCCATTACGGAGGCCGTTGAGGATAATACCCGGATTTTTGATCTTGTTTTCCTGATACAACCCCTGCAACATTCTCAGCATTCCCAGACGGGTGTATTTGTGGCGGACTACATACAAACTTATATCCACAAAATCATTCAAAATCAGGGCATCTGCCACCATACCCACAGGGGGGCTGTCGATCAGAACGAAGTCGAAATTATCGCGCAGGTAATCAAACAGGGAGTGCATGCGCTCCGATAGCAAGAGTTCTGACGGATTGGGGGGAATGGGGCCACT
>JALQTV010000195.1:0-236 GCA_023268675.1 Saprospiraceae bacterium
AGAACCTGGCCTGGTACAAGTGACATTTCGAAATTGCGAGAAACTGCAGGCCTTCTTGTTGAAAGAACCGGATCCGATAGTAAAGGATTACTGGGCGATTTTCCGGAAAGGAGCGAATTTGGAAAAGGACAAGCGACTGATCCGGCAATGGCCTGTCGGCCTTCCCCAAACCAATGATTTTCAGCAGCATACAACAGAAATCGCTTTGCCACCTCTTTCTCCGGGCTTGTATGCTC